>JAJSZT010000002.1:72042-137171 GCA_030272815.1 Deltaproteobacteria bacterium | reverse complement strand
CCACACTGTATCGATGAACCTGAGCGCAGGTGAAACAGAAACTATTTTCCTGGCGACTGAAAAAAATGGGTGTAGGAAATATCCTCTATATAAAAACATTAAATTTACAACCAGTTCGGTATTTCCCTTGACCCGTCTGTATGGATTTTCCTTCATAAGATCTCCTTTAAAATCTGAGACAACGCAAAAAAAGCCTTTAAAATCAAATAAATAGCCTGCCAAGCCAATTTGGCATGTTACTTGACAATCCCCTCCGAATTTATTTTCAGCCCTTTCCCTTTTTCATATAACTTCTCGATATTCATATAAATATTTGAGCAAAAAAATAATACAGACATTTTATATAAACATTGGCACGCTTGTTGCTTCCTTATAAATAAAATTTTTTAAACAAAGAACGAAAGAACGAAAGAAGTTTGGTAATAATAATTTTGTTTAAGGCTATTGCGCATAGGTATGCTGGCCATTTGAACAAATGCCGTGATACTAACCAGACCACACCACATATATAGTGCCTGAACATGACTTTTCGTTCAGGCACCATATTAGGTACTGTTGTTCCCATGTCTGTGTGGTCGTTACACAAGGAGTACATAAATGAAATCTCGTTTCCTCTATTTTTTGGCCTGTGTTTTTATATATTTTGTTCCTTTAATCTTTATTTTGCTTCTGTCCACCCAAAATGTCTATTCGTTTGACGCAACATTGGTCTGGAATCCTAACAGCGAGAAAAATCTTGACGGTTACAGAATTTTCTATCGCGAGAACGGCCAAGGCTATGATTACGAAGTGCCGGCCTGGGAAGGGAGTAAGACAACGTGCACTATTTATAACCTCGATGACAATACTACTTATTATTTTGTTGCAAGAGCTGTTGATACCGAGTGGGCAGAGAGCGGCGATTCCAATGAGACGTGCTATCAATCTGAAATCATCATAGACAATCGAGATGCAGAAACGTCACAAACCGGAACCTGGAAAGTTTCAGGCGCAACTGACCCATACAGAGCGGACTCGGTATATAGTCGCGACGGAGCAACCTTTACGTGGCATCTTACCCCATCGCAAAGTGGTATTTATGAAGTATCCATGCGGTGGACGGCATGGGCCTCCCGGAGTTTAAATGTTCCTGTGGATATTGAACATTCGGATGGAGTTGCTACTGTTTATGTGGATCAACAGGAAAATGGAGGTCGGTGGAATGTTCAAGGGCAGTATTATTTTGAATCTGGTACAACATATGATATAACAATTACCTCTCAACCCTATCCTTCCAGTACCTGTGCTGATGCTATTAAATATAGATATAGGTACAGATAAAGATGGATTAACGGATGATGAAATCAATATCTATGGAACCAATCCCAACGATCCTGATACAGACGGAGATGGTATCAATGATGGAGACGAAGTGGAATTTTGGGGATATGATTGGGATATGGATTTTGATAATG
This sequence comes from Deltaproteobacteria bacterium, assembly GCA_030272815.1. Taxonomy (GTDB): domain Bacteria; phylum Desulfobacterota; class Desulfobacteria; order Desulfobacterales; family ETH-SRB1; genus B13-G4. The sequence goes on along the minus strand of JAJSZT010000002.1, from coordinate 135,717 downwards.
ATGGTATCATCAATATTTTAGATCCCGATTCCGACAATGATGGTTTCTCAGATGGTGCTGAGAAAGCCGAAGGCTTTGACCCAGGTGATCCAAACTCTAAAACCCCGCATTTCCTTTAGAAATCGGCGAGGTGAGTGTGGATCACAACTGGAAGCGGGTAGCATTTAATGACACGTTTATTGATCCTGTGGTAGTGGCCAACCCTTTGAGCTATAATGGAGGAGATCCAGCCGTTTTAAGAATCCGAAATGTGGATAGCAGAGGTTTTGATATCCGTGTACAGGAGTGGGATTATCTGGATGGAAATCACACTACTGAAAATGCAAGCTATATAGTCATGGAACGGGGGAGCTATATCTTAGAGGATGGCACCAAAGTAGAGGCAGGAAGGTTTGATACTGACACAACAGGCTCCTTTGGATGGGTTGACTTTAGCCAGACCTTTAACCAGGTGCCTGTGGTTACAAGTACTGTCTCAAGCTTTAATGAGGAAGATGCAGTATGCTCCAGGTTAAAAAATATTGATACCACAGGATTTGATTTTTGCATGCAGGAGCAAGAGGGCAATAGTCAAATACATACCACCGAGACTATCTCCTACATCGCCTGGGAACCATCATCCGGAACCGTGGATAACCTGACTTTTGAGGTCGATAAAACAGATGATGTGATTACGCATAATTTGCAAACCATCGTTTATAATGAGACCTTCATAGCCACCCCTGTGTTTCTTGCCGACATGCAAACAACCGACGGTGGGGATACTGCCAACTTGTGCTGGCAAAACAAGGACTTCTATGAAATCGACATCAAGATCACTGAAGAACAATCCCGTGACAGTGAAATATACCATACTACTGAAGTAGTGGGATATATGGTGTTTGCTTTCATAAAGTAAACGAGGATGTTATTGACGGCTATAATGGCTTTCTTGAAAGAAAAGCGTTATCGTAATCTTCCGTTTCCCTACGGGACATTGCTCTGTTCTTTATTATATTATTTAATTTTCAGGATTATTTTTAGCTCAAAAATGCACCTTAAAAAACCCTGGTTTTTGTCTTGACAATGGGGAGTACCTTAGGCTACTAACGTAAGGCGGGACAGCCTGTAATTTCAATAAATTATGTAGGGTGCATTCTATGCACCATGGTGGTGCATAGAATGCACCCTACATGGATATGTTATGTCAATTTTGGACAATTGATGTTTTACGATAATCAAGAACAAAAAGTTCGAAAGTGTCAAGCCTTAAGTTGGTAGCCCACGATAACAATAAAGAACGTAATAGTTCACCGGATAAAAAACATTTTGGACATTGATTTAGATAAGATTCTCACTAAGCTCACTGATGAAGAAAGAGGGGTCATTTATAGCTTGATCAGCAGAGATCCCTTAACCAATTTGTATAACAGGGCCATGGTTACATACATGCTCATGTTGTTTGTTGCGCTCTTGTGGCCTTTTGATTTTGTGTTTCAAAGAGAAAAAAACAATGTGCATTGGGTTACAAAGTCAAGCGGCATTGAGTTCAGACAAAAAGGACAGGTTTTATCACGTTCCTCCACAGAAAATCTTTGCGGTCGCCTCCTTACAGGGACCGGCTTTTCGCTGGAGATGTGGATCGCTTCGGAAAATGAGGTCCAGTCAGGCCCTGCAAGGATCGTTTCCTATTCTCTCAATACTGGCCTGCGGAATTTTACCCTTGGACAGTCGGGAGAGAACCTGATTATGAGATTACGCACAACAAAGACAGACCTTAATGGCGTATATCCGTACCTGAAAGTTGCTAATGTATTTGGTTCTGCAGGTCTGCAACATATCGTCGTAACGTACGATTTCTTGGAGCAGCGTGTTTATATCAATGGCGCGATGCAGGCGCTGGAAAAAATTCCCGGAGGGAGATTTACCAACTGGGATCCATCGTATTATCTGGTGCTTGGGAACGAGGCTACAGGTGATCGACCGTGGCTTGGAAAAATCTTTTTTCTGGCAATGTATAGCCGTCCCTTAGCTGAAAAGGAAATTCATCAGAATTATCTTGCTGGATGGTTATCAGAATCAAGATCCGGAGAACAAATGTGTCGTGCCTCTGAAGGCTTGGTCGCCCGTTATTTGTTTGAGGAACGACACGGAGACAGGATTGGTGACAGCGGTGAAACCAAAGCCCCATTGGATTTGTATATTCCCACTGCAATCCAAACCCAAAAAAAATCCTATCTGGATTTTTCCCATATATTGTTTTCCAAAAATTCAAAGCGGGCTTTGTTTGGGGATGTCATTCTGAATATTATCATTTTTATTCCCATAGGGTTTCTCTTGCATGCCGTACTCCGACGTCACTGTGAATCATCGCTGAAAACCGCGGCATTTGTTTTCATAATAGGAACACTCTTCACGTTTAGTATTGAATCATTGCAGTATTTCTCACTGACAAGACATTCCTCGCTCGTGGATATGATAAACAATATGGTAGGGACAGCGGTAGGCATTGCAACCAACATATTCTATATCGGATACCTGAAATCTCAACGTAAGTCTCTGCAAATTTAGGAATTGAAGGATTGAAGGATTTAGGAATTGAGGAATTGAGGGATTATAAGAGATCAACAGGATGAAAAAACTATCATGTCAATCCTGTCCCCTCTGTGTCCAGGGAAACGTCAAAGTCAGTGCTAAAGTGCTAATATTTAGAGTTTGTGGGGGCCTCAAAATCCGAAATACGGATATCGAAACTCGAAACAATCTCTAATTTCGAATATCGAATGACCAAAACATGTCAGGCACTTATGCAATATCTATGGCGCTCCACCATGTTTGAAATTTTGAATTTTGGTCATTCGTATTTGTTTCGGATTTCGAGCTTCGTGCTTCGAATTTATTGAAAATTGAATAAGTAAGCAATTCTTGTGAATTCAGGAGGTTATCAGCTTAAATGACTTGGCCCTGCCTCTGTGTCTCTGTGGTGAGAATCTTTATTGCTAATGCTTGAATTTCCCTGATTATCGAGCTTGGATTTCACTAAGGCCTTGTATGCTTCCTTCAAGCTCTGGTTCTCTTTCTGCGTCTTTTTAAGCCATTTGATGAGCTTAGAAACTGCCTGCTGGGTCCTGACGTTCTCTAATTTACTCGTTCTCTGTTCAATGTTGGTAAGGCGTTGCTGGATATCTGAAATTTCTGAGTAGATGTGCTTTCCGATCCTGGCGCTCGAGTCAATTGTTCCTTCCTTTCCTGGCAACGCTTTAACATTCCTGCTTACTCTTTCCTCTTCATACTGAATACCTGGCTCAATCCCCCTGTTTTTAATAACTTGTTTTATTATATTCGCATCTATGGTTTTAAGCTCATCAGCATAACCGTACACAAGTGCTGTGTCGCAGATGGAACTAATTAGCCTGGGCACACCGTTTGTATACTCATATATTTTTTCTATGGCATCGCTGGTAAAGAGCAAGTCAGGAAAAGGGTAACCACTCACCTTCAATCGATGTTTGATATACCGGCTGATGTCTGATTTTTCCAAAGGGGCGAGGTGGTAATAAACGGAAATCCGTTGTGTTAACTGGGCCAGCTCAGGATCATTCAGACGTTGTCGCAACTGGGGCTGACCGACTATGATGATCTGGAGAAGATAGCTTTCCTCTGTCTCGAAATTGGAGAGCATTCGTACCTCTTCCAGGGTCTCCTGAGGCATGTTTTGCGCTTCATCAATGATAAGCACGGAGCGCCGTCCGTGTATATGCTCATCCAGAAGAAACTGATAGAGACCGTCGTAGAGGGTGGACCGACGAGTGTCAGGAGTCTGCAATCTAAAATCGTTTGCCACCATTTCCAAAAAGGTAGTTGGATCAATATTAGTATTGAATATAAAGGCAGTATTAACATCGGTAGTGATTTTGCTGAGGAAAAAATTAATGAGCGTGGTTTTGCCCGTGCCCACATCCCCGGTAAGTACGATAAAACCCTTATTATCCGTGATCCCATACTCAAGATGAGTAAGAGCCAGGTCATGGTTCTTGCTTGCGTAAAGGAACCGAGGATCAGGCAAGAGTTCAAACGGTTTGCATTTTAAGCCATAGAATTTTGTATACATAACCTACTAAATACCTAATAGCGGATAAATCCGAATATCGAAATTCGAAACAAATTCGAAATTCAAATGTTCTAAATGTTATTTGCTCTTTTGCAATATGGCACCAAAAATGTTCATCAGTTCAGAAGCCTCTTTTATACGGAACCTGATGCCCGGACCAGTTGTTTTATATCTTCAATGTTTGCTATCGTCTTAGGCAATTTCTTTACGAACGCTCTCACCCTCTTTGCATATGCAAGTGTGCGATCTTCCAAGTCGTATGGTTTTGAATTTCGATTTTTTGTCATTTGCAATTGTTTCGGATTTCGATATTCGAATTTCGGCTTTTGGTCATTCGTATTTGTTTCGAATTTCGTGCTTCGAATTTCGGATTTTCGCAGTTAGTACGTCCATCCCCTGCGAATTCCGCTATCATTCAAAATTATACCTAAAATGTTCTTATCCTTCAGCAACGCCATTCCAAAGGTGATATCTTCAGTGGTCGTGTAGCCGGCACGGGCTACCAGCGCGATCGTGTCCACGTGGGAGGCAAGAATCAGTGGATCCGAACAGACGTTTAGGGCCGGAGCATCAAAGATAATATAACGATCCTTGTAGCGGGTTTTGATTTCCAGGATCAAAGCCTCCATGCGATGGGAATCCATGATCTCAGTAGAATTATCCATGCGGCCTCCAGCCGGAAGGACAGTCAAACGTTCTATGCCTGGGTGGATCAATATCTCTTTAATAGGTGTGCCGTTCAGGAAGTAGTCTTTCAGTCCAGGTGCGAGGTCAATGCCCAGTATGCGATGAATGCTTGGCCTGCGCAAGTCCATATCAACCAGCAAGACAGTTTGCCGGGACTCCTTGGCCAAAGTAATGGCCAGGTTAACAGAGGTAAGACTCTTTCCCTCTCCCTCCTTGAAACTGGCAATCTCGATGGTGTTGTACCCATTAGGTCTTGTCTTGTTAAGAATCCTGGTCATGAGAAATTTATATTGGTCGGCCACCTCATCTTTTTTAAGAATAGAAAAGACCTTTCTGTCAATCAGTTTCTTGAGGTCAACCTGAACAGATCTTGTCTGAGAATAAGCTGGGGAAGGAAGTTGTTCGGCCCTATCTTTAGGTGAATCCTCTACCAACGCCACTTTTAAGGGTATCTTTCCTTCTTTCCTGGCCTTTTCCAGGGCTTTTTTTATTTCACTCATGTTATCTCCCAATCAGGCAATCAGAAATGGATGTAAAAGCGATCGTTCAAAAATTTCAACAGTCTGTCATAAAATAATAGAAAATGGCTAATCCAATAGCCAAAACGCCTATAATCGCTAACATGATGAAAATAGACTTTAAATATTTTTTTCCTCCGCTCCCCGGGGGACTGTATGTGGGGGATTATGGCAAGTACGGTATGCATGCTCAACCTTTCGATCTCTTCCGGCAGCCGGACAGAATGATCGGTATATTCCTTTAATGCGGCCATTCCTACGCTGACCCCCATGCCGAGAATAAGCCCTAAAAGCATTATAGCAATGCGGTTCGGTTTATACGGCTCATCCGGCAGAAATGGAGGTTGCGTCATGGTAAAATTCTCTCCTAACCGGCCTTCCTCCATACCTTCCGCTACCATTGCCACTTGCAACTTCCTTTGCAATTCATTAAGGTTTCGTTTAACATTTTCACGGTCCATGAGGAGATCTTTATATCGCTTTTCCACATCGGGCATGGTTCTGAGCTTGGCGTAAATCTGTTCTTCTTCCTCTATGAGAGCCTTCTTCTCATTCTCCAGAGATGCCAAACGTAAATTTATCCGGTCAAGTTCTGACTGCAGGTTTATGTACGCTGGATTCGTAACATTCCGAATATTCACCTGGCCTGTTTTCCCAATATTGTTCCTATAGTTCTCCTCTGCTTCAATCTCTTTTTTTAGCTCCTTAACTTCTGCGTTGATCCTGCGTACCACAGGATGTTGGTCGCTATATCTGGAAAGCAATTGGGCAAGGTTCTGTTCCAGTTCTTTTAATCTGTTTCTTTTCTGATTCAGATCCTGAAACTGCTCTACCATGTTTCTTAAAATCTCTATCTCTTTTTTCAGGGCATTAACCTTTGGATGCCTTTCCGAATATTTGGATTTAAACTCGGTATACCTCAGTTCCAACTCTTGAAGCTTTTCTTCATTCGACAAGACCCGTCCCCCAGCTCCGGAGTGTGGATTCACAAAAGCAAGTTTATATTTTACCATGATGCTTTGTTCTTGAAGAGCGAGTATCTGTTGATCAGTATTATTCATCTTCTCATTAATCTTTTCCACCTTTTGTAGATTTAGTTGCATAAATTCAGGAAGCTCTTCTATATGAGCCTCTTTAAACTTCGCAATTTTCCTATCCAGTTCAGAAACGCTCTGCTTTGCCTTCTCTGCCTGCTTTTGCAAGAAATCAGTTGTACCCTTGGCACTCGCTTGTCTGGCCTTTAGGTTCTTGGCTAAAAAGAAAGCGGCCAGATCATTAACAACAGCTTGCACTTTACGAGGGCTTTTCCCCTCAAAGGAAAGGATAAAGGCAATAGTAACAAAGCTAGGGCGATCAGACCTTCCCGTTTTCACCGCGGCGCTTAGAGGTGTTATGCTGATAGACTCCTTCACCTTCTCCACCAATGCATCGGTGCTGATCTTTTGCCTCTGGTCTGGATAGAGATCAAACTTTTTAACCAGATCCAGTATCTTAGATCGGCCCAACACCTCCCGTTTGATAGTCTGGATCCGCTGGTCGGCGTAAGTGGTGACTGTGGACGGAACCAATCCTTCTGCTATCCGCTGTTCCTCAATCATAATAGTAGCCTCGGACTTATACACATTTGGCAAGGAGAGGGCCACCGCTGCAGCCGCAAGAAAAACCAGTAGTGCAGGCCAGATCAACCAGTGGATTCTTCTTCGCAATATCGCAAGATAGTCAATAGGAAGTTGTGCTTGTTGCATTTCTTATCCTCTCCAAAGCCGAGGCCATGTAAAATTCAAGAACAGCCTCGCCCTGAAACGTTCCCTGTCAGCATCGTTGATGTCTTTGTCATTATATTCAGTGTAGTCCACGAAACCTCTCAAGGTAATAGTTGGGGTCAAATCATAACTGAAAGCAGGGGATACAGTATAATAATCACTATTGTCGGTACCCTTATCCACGCTATTTCTGCGAAAAGTAGCAACCAGACTGCTCCTGAACCTATCACTTAATCGGTAAGTTCCTCTCAAAGTAAGCATGTTTCTCTCTACACTGCGTCTGTCAGCATCAGAGTATTGGGTTCTGCTTGCCAGCAGTTCCATTGATACCCTCTCCCAGTCTCTGTGCAATAAGAGGTTAAAAACAAAATCATCTGTATGTTCATCTGCGTTTTTGGATTCATGCTCAGTATAACGATAGCCGGCTCCACCGGAAACATAAAAATTCTCTGCAAAATCGTGACGAAAAGAGGGTGTGATATTGTAGTTGGCGATAGAAGTGTCCTCTTCGTCGTCATAATCTGTATTTGTGTATGTCAGGTTGAGGAACAGGCTGGTCTGAGGGCTCAAGACATACATAGGGGTCAGTTTTAAGGTGTCGCCTACTTGATCATTCAGGTCAACCGGATCATCCGGATACTCGGTGTACCTGCGGGTCCAATCGGCGGAACACGAAAGAAAGGTTGAAAGGGCATAGTTGAAACCAAAGCTTCCCCCAAACTTTCGGCGGTCTTCCCGATCTACCAGCAGGCCTTCCTCGATAAGTTCGGTTTCCAATGTCGTGTCTTCCCGGAAGTAACCCCCCGCTCTCAAGCCCAGAGTGCGTGAAAGCCCATAGGACAAGGCAAGCTTGTGATCATGATTGGTAGTGTTAAGTTCATCGTAGTCAACGTATATTTCTCTTTCCAGGCCTGAGTTCAAGGACATACGTAACCGATCAGTGCTGTATTTGGCTTCTACACGGGGCCTCACATAAGTAACAAAGTCATCGAGCTCTTGCCCTTTGGAGGAAAAAAGAATATTGTCGTTATACTCTTCGATTATTTCGACACATGGTGAAACCTCCCAATCAGCACTCCAGGATGGTGCAAAGAGCAAAAACACTGCAACAAAAGCTGCCAGTGTAATTAAAAAACTTTTTAACAAGCCATTATACATGCACTGAACTCTCCATTTTTGTCAAACGTGACTGGGATCACTTAAGGAACCAGAACTACATCGCCCCTTTCCAGCAAGATGTTTTGTTCCAGATGCTTCCCCTTCTTTACCCGGCTGTAATCGAACGGGATGTTTTTGGCATCCTTTCCGTGACCTCGTATGATTATTATACTGTCTTCATCCGCAAAGGTCTTGAGACCACCTGCCAGGGATAATGCCTGTAAAACAGTCAGTGAGGAGGCAACGTTAAACATTCCGGGCCTGGCGACCTGACCCACGACATAATATTTCAGGCTCCCCAGTTGATCTACGATCACGGCAGAACTCGCCTCAGGAATAAAGACGCTGACTTTCTTATCGATGATTGCCTTCACTTCAGTGGGTGAGTGGCCGGCAACCTTTATATCACCTATCAACGGGAAGGAAATCTTTCCGTCCGGACGAACAATCAATTTTCTAGTCAATTCATTCTCACCGTAAATAGAGATCTCTAATACATCCGCGGGGTGAATAAGGTAATCTTCAGAAGTTTCTCCTTCCTGAGGAAACGCAAGTCCTGTACCAAATAAAGCAACTAAAAACAACAAACCCATAAAAAACCGCAGTCTCTTCATAAACCCTCCTTATATAAACTATATCCCTTATTTAAACTATCATGTCAATCCTGTATACAGGGAAACGTCAAAGTAGATTACAACTTAGTCAATTAGAAGTGTTTCCAAGATACTTAAATGCGAAATCCGAATATCGAAACCCGAAACAATATCAATATCAGAATATCAAATGACCAAAACATTTCAGACAGTTATCCAATATCTGCGGGGTTCAGCACGTTTAGAATTTTGGATTTTAGTCATTCGTATTTGTTTCGGATTTCGTGTTTCGTGCTTCGAATTTATAGAAAATCCCATAAGTAAACAATTCTCGTTAAGTCAGCAGGTTGTCAGCTTAAATGACGTAGCCCTGATCCTGTATATCCTGTCCAAAAATGGACTCTATACTATTAAAGCATCGCTTTCACACTTATGATCATCAGGGCCAGTATGGTAGTCAACACGAGCCTGTTCAATTTCACCCGAAGCTCTCCTATCAGAACCTCATAACTGAAAAAAAAGACGATAATCTTGGCTGCCATTAGGCCCATGTGGTAACTTTGAATCTGTTCATCCGGAAAATTCGGTACCGCCAATGCAATAAAGAGGATCAGAAAGTCCATAGGGGTGCTTTTGAACCCGTTTCTTCTTCTCGTGAATTTGAGCGTCAATATGACAAAAAGGAACAGGAAGCCAAAAAAGAGGTTATAAGGCACTACCAGCTTATCATTCATCCAGGCGACCATATCCGTCTCACCCCAGTATATTACAATGGGAATCAACGGGTATAAAATCAGTCTCAGCACGGTGCCCATCCATTCCTTCTTGATGCACAACGTTACAAGGAGCAACACCAAAAGGGCCATTGAAAAGAATGAGAAATATATGGGCATGCTTGCAGGAAGAAAACAGGTGAAAAGCAGCAGCGAAGGAACACCCACCTCGACGAGCCTGGAAGAAACCTTGATAAGGATGTTTTTCTCTTTAAGTATTCGTAGCCGTCCCTTGATAATCTTATCGACAAAATCATATCGCTTGAACTTCCAGCCACTCTTTTTTGCAACAAAAAATCCAGAAAGGATACAGGCTGAAAAAATCATGTAAAAAATCAAAAAAAACCATTCCGAGTAGAACCTGAAAACAAAAGCAAAGGTGACCAAAAAGGCCTGAAAAATGTAAATAACAAGAACAGCTTCTGTATGATAAAGGCCTAAGCGTATGAGCTTGTGGTGAAAGTGATTCTTGTCCGCCACAAAAAGTGACCTGCCCCCGGCCAAACGTTCATACATGACGGTCAGTGTGTCCAGCACAGGAAAGCCCAGAAGGATTAATGGTAAAAGAGGGGTAAAAGAAGTATTCCCCTGGGTGAGAGCCAGGGAAAAGGTCACCGACAGGAAACCGAGAAGCTGGCTTCCTGCATCGCCCATAAACAGGACCGCCGGATAAGTATTGAATCTGAGAAAGCCCAAAATCGCCCCAACTATCGCAACCGACAACAAAGCAATAACGATGTTATCACCGCAATAGGCCAGGCAGCCGATGCAGATGAAAATGAGAAGGGATATGCCTCCGGCCAACCCATCAAGGCCGTCGGAGAGGTTGATAGCATTGGTCACCCCAACAATGGCAATAAGCGTAAACGGTATGGCAAACCAGTCTGGCATGAGGACATCATACGGAAGAAGTATGCCCAGGCTCTTAATCTTTACACCCCCGTATAGAATAACAACCAAAGCAGCAGCACATTGGCCGGCAAGCTTTGTCTTCCATCGGAGGTTCCTAACGTCATCAATCAGCCCGAAAAGAACCACAATTCCGGCTCCAATCAGGACGGCCCTTACAAATTCAGTCGCGGGTACCCAGAAAAAAATCGGAACAAGCGCCCCCAATGCCATAGCGATCCCACCGCTCTTCGGCATAGGACAGGAGTGAACCTTCCTTTTGTTCGGAACGTCCATAACGTTCACCCTGACCGCCAAACCCTTAAAAATAGGGATCAGGACGATTGTGATGAACATGGATATGAAAAGAGTTGGAATAAAAATCATTTGTCAAACTTAGTTTGATAGATTGGTTGATTAGTTGAATGGTTAAATATCTTAATATGAACGGAAAGAAGCTGTTCCACTTCACGTTGGTGGCCCAAACTTCCAAGTCTCGAAAGTCGTTGTATTTTGATTCTCCCATTTAAAGATCACTCTATTCGATACTTTGGTAAGAGACTAACTATGAGAAAGCAATAAGCATGCCAATGTTTATATAAAATGTCTGTATTATTTTCTTGCTCAAATATTTATATGAGTATCGAGAAGTTATATGGAAAAGGGGAAATGCTGAAAATAAATTCGGAGGGGATTGTTGAATATAGACCATATTATTGTGTAAAATATGTAACAATTATATAATTAAGTTTACAATATTAGTTCAGCAAGTAACATGCCAAATTGGCTTGGCAGGCTATTCATCTGATTTTAAAGGCTTTTTTTGCGTTGGCTCAGATTTTAAAGGAGATCTTATGAAAGAAAATCCATACAGACGGGTCAAGGGAAATACCGAACTGATTGTAAATTTAATGTTTTTATATAGAGGATATTTCCTACACCCATTTTTTTCAGTCGCCAGGAAAATAGCTTCTGTTTCACCTGCGCTCAGGTTCATCGATACAGTGTGGACAATCAACTGTTTTATCGAGCCAAAAGACTGACCGGTTTTAAAAGAAGTGCATATCAAGGGAAGATAACATTAGATTATTGGGGAGGAAGTGCCCGTAAAGCAGAGCGGGAAATGGGATGGGGAAGATTGGAAGAACATTGGAATGGAGAACTACTTGATTCTGTTAATAAAGCAATCAACTGGGCTGGCACGATGACAATTAATCCTTTGATTGGGTAATTTATTTTTAGGGAAATCCCTTATATGCTTACAGCCCAGCGTAGGTATTTCTGTCTAAAAATGGAAATTGAATTCCTACATGAGGAGACGGCAAGAGCTTTTCTTTACAACTTATTTCTGTTTCAAAGAGCGGGTCAACCAGGGAGTCTATATATTTGGCTACCTTTCCGGGGATAACCCTGTAAAAGCACCTTGCGCAAACATTGGCAGGGATTCCTATTACCTCCACTTCCAGATCAACGCCTTCCCTTTTGTAGTTCAGGTTGATCAATTTTGCCTCCATCTCCCCACTGCACTCAGGACACTTTCTTTTCTTAATCAAAGACATTTTAGTCTACCCCTTACGGCGTGATTTCCGCAAGTTACTGCTTGCGTAAACGAGAATAGTTCAGCGCAGGTCACAACTTCGAAAGGATCAAGTCGTGAGCGTAAATAGTGCAATAACTTCAGTTTTGGGTACAGAGGATTTCGCGGAGTATGAGCAAAATGTGTATGAAAAATATCAGGAAAAGGCGGAGCGTGAAATTATCTCCGAGCTCAACTCACTTTTGTCCAGCATACTTTTCCTGAAGATATTGAAACAATGGAGCGCTCAATGTGCCTGTCGTTTTCTCCAATATCGTGAAATAACTATTCGACTGAAGTCCGGACGGCAATGGAAAGTTCTGTCTCGAAGTTTTCCTCCGGGCAAAGCCAAAGAAAAAACGCGGCAGATCACCAAAACGGCAAAAAGGAGCCCTGCGGCATTTTGGCCTCGAGTTACTTGGGATCATAAAACGAATAAGTCCGGCGCTGATCGAGATTTGCGTGTCTATGGCTGTTCTCTGTCCCTCTTTCGAAGTCGCCGCCAATGCTTTGCGTGGTCTGGGAATACTTATGAATGAGCACCTTCTGCAAAATATCACCATGCGGTTCGCCAGGTTGGCCAAAAATGTCAGGATCGAATGTAATAGTGATGCTGTCTGGCAAAAACCAGGCATTAAAATCTTGATCTGTGTTGATGGCGGACGTATACGCGAACGACGTTCAAAACGTGGCAAACGCAAGAAAAGCCAAAAAAGACAGGGCTATTCCACTGATTGGTTTGAACCAAGATTGCTTACAATCAGTCAATTTGACGAGGATGGTAAAAAAATCAAATCGGTCAGTCCAATACTTGATGGATCATGCGGCAGCCTGGATGATTTTTTTGATTTGCTCAAGGAATATCTTTTATGGATAAACCTTGATGAGGCAGCAGAAATTATTTTTAGCGCTGATGGCGGAAAAGGCATTTGGCCGAGAATTGACAATCTCATCAGCGAACTGGGTCTTAGTAGTGCGAAACGGATTCTGGACTATACACACGCAAAACAAAATATCAGCATTGTGAAAAAATTAATCTCTGATGCCCTGAAATTGTCAGACAAGGAAAGCAGGAAACTCTCAAAACAGGTTCGGGAACTGCTATGGAATGGCAACATTAATGAAATTGCCGATTTTGTCATGGAAAAACTGGCAGGGAAAAGAAAAGCTCCAAAGGCTGCCTTGAAAAAATTGAACAAATATTTTGGGGATCACTCCAGATTCCAATATAAAACATTCCGCGATAACGGCCTACCCACTGGTAGCGGTACTGTCGAAAGCGCCATCCGCCGAGTTATCAATCTCCGTATCAAGGGAACAGGATTGTTTTGGAAGGGGAACACGCAGAGAACATAATCTTTCTACGTTCATTAGTCCTGACCGGTAAGCTGAAAAATGCTTGTCGAAAAGGATTGAGGATAGTGAGAAATATGTTTAATAACAACACAATTGTGGACTTGCCGTTGGCAGCTTAATCAATGTAACTTTTTTGTATTGCACCCGTAGCCAATAGTTATTCTGGGATTCCGTATATACAGAATATGCAGATACACCGGGCTTGTCCAACTATGCGCTAATTGCCTGGAAGCCCAAGTGTTAGTTCCCAAATAATCTAACCGTTTCCTTTCAATGAAATAATCAAGGTTTGCTACTTCCAGATATTTTCATCGCTTTGAATTCTGTCTTCAGAAACATCCAAGCGCGTTGCTAATTCATTAAATATTTCAACCTGCTTAATTTATTTATAAAACCATAACCGTCATTAGAATTCCAAGCAGCAAATACTGTGCCAAGGGCTTAGTTCAACCCAGAATTATGTTTTGGCTTCGCAAAACATGAATTCTTATTCGTTAGACGCTTTATCAAGACATTGTAAGTTCGATTATTGGAAGGACTCCATTTCCTGCCGGCCAACCAAACTTGATAACATCGAAATTATTAGATTCGAACTGGTTTGTAAGACTCATTCTTGTTTTCTCTATATACGACTCGTCAAACCAACGTGCATGAGAAATATAAACTTTACCATCTTCCTTTAGCGGCCCAGGTATCATTCTAAAAAACGCTTTTCTTTGCTCAATATTGCAATGGTTTAGAACGGAGAAAACGATGGCGTAATCAAAGATGGGTTTAATATGTTCAAAGCTAAAATTATGGATTACCTCAAAAATAGGATTTTTTACAGCAAGTTTATTTTGCTCTGACATTGCGCGCGCTGCCTTAATGAAGTCAGCATTATAATCCACACCGCAATAGTTATTGTCTTCCAAAAAGTCTATTAGATGCTTGCTAGCCCTACCAGGCCCGCAGCCTACATCCAGGAGTTTTGAATTTTTGTGCATTCCCATTGCCTGCAAAAATAATAGTTGAAAAGTTCCTCGGGTCTCCCAGCTTTTAGATCCTCCACCCAGATATTTCTTGTATGTACATTGTTCTATATCTTCATCTGTCAGCGTGATTGAGGAATAATTTCCATATTTGGATCTATTTCTGGCAAGAAAAGTTCTAGTCAATTCAACCAATGATTTAGGCAAGTGGTTCTTTGCAAATGTCTTCATATTTTGCATAGTGGTTCCTTTCGATCGGGTAGGTCAGAGGTCTTACGGCCTCTTTCCCCTCTCAGAAACGTACAATGAAAGTTTCCCTTCATACGGCTCAAGCATTTCAAAGGCAAAGCCCGTCAAGGCCCCGCCCGGCTATTACCGAATTATGTCTTTTAAGCAATCTACAGTGATTGCCATACATTATCAATGGCAGACCCTATGGTAATTTCACAATCAAGCAAAACCTAAGGAGTTGCTAACTGATTGAATCTACAGGCTGTACCGCCTTGCGTTGGTGGCCGATAATGAATTCTGTCTTCACATTATTCAAGATTAAAAATGTCTTTGATTCTGCCAAAGCGATAATCTCTTAGCAACGATCTTAGCTTATTTTCGGTAGTATGTAGATTAACATAGGATTTAAACTTTCTGTGCAAGGGCATCTTTATCCTGGGATGGCTCGGGTCAATCTCGCGCGGATGCAAATATACATTCACCGGATGGCCCCGCCTGTTATATTCATTTATCCCTCTCTTGATAAAAGAGTAGGGAAACAAGCGCAAATATCCACCTCCGGCAAAACCGATCTTCTTCCCCAACAAATCAAAACAGCTTGACGGTATCTCAAATATTTTTCTCCCCGTGGGAGTCATTTGGTAGTATGGAAATCTTGGGGCACCCGGCAGTCCTCCGTGTCCTCTAACATCCGGGTAAATTGAAGAGTCGTATATGATCCCTAAATCAATAAGTACATCCAAAGCCCATAAATTTTCTCTTTTGATGGATGCCCCCGCCACTCTGATTCCCAACACCTTTTCTCCAGTTAATTCTTCAAGAATTTGGACAGACTTTTGCACATCTTTTTTAAACTCTTCCCGCTTCATCTCATAGCAGAGGACGTGCGCATATCCATGAGAAGCAATTTCATGGGCTTGTTCATGTATTTTCCTCACTAAACCCGGGAACTTTTCCGCAACCCATCCTACAATAAAGAATGTTCCTTTTACCTTGTAATCACTTAGGATTCGAAGCAGGACTTCAGTATTTCTTTCAACCCTTGATTCCAACTGGTCATAATCCTCAAGTATATAGCCATTCTTTAAATCGAGAATGTGAAACCAGTCTTCAACATCAATGGTTAGGGCATTAATCATATGTAACCTTTCACGGATAGAAAGTTACCGGTTTAGAAGTTGCAAACCGGTAAAGTGGTTTTGCTACTGGGCTGCAAAATAAGTTTGAAAAAAAACGTGTGAAATCATGGGTTAAAGATGCTTGAAAAACTCGGATAATGCATAAATTGGGTATAGTAAATTAGTGCACCAATCTTTGCAAGAAAGTATGGCATATTCTTTTCGAGGATCGACAAACTGCCTTAAGGCGGCAGTGCTTATGTCCCGTCTTTTCAAATAATGGAGAACCGAGATGGCATCTCTCACTAAGTATTGCCAGACAATGCCATTGATCTGGGTACCAATGTTTTTTTTGACCTCTTGTCCAATAAGGTCAAGATAGGCATCATAAACGATATCCACCCCGGATGCCCGGGTAATAGCAAACCAGAGAGTAGGACGGAAGTTGATCTCCATGAGCTTCCACCTGGCATCCCGTGGATCCCATTTATATTCTGTGCCGCAGATTCCATGGTATCTCATTTTTTGGACCAAATTGATGCTCATGTCTGCGATCTCAGGATACCAGTGACTTTCACATAAACTCCCTGAACCAAACATAGGCGGATATTGGCGGGTCTTCTTTGCAGTAAATACGGATACTGGTTCATAATCCTTGTTAAAATATCCTCCAAAGATAGCAATATTGTCCTCTCTCCCGGGAATAACCTCTTGAATCACCACTTCTTCAGCATTCGGGCAATAATACTCATACTTTGATAAGAGGTCAGAAGCGGATGAAACTTCTATGACCTTTTTCCCTTTGAATCGTTTCCGCCATTGATGTCCAAGACCCGGTTTGATAATGGTTGGATATGAGATCTTTTTAGAGATCGATTCCACATCCTTAACGCTATTTGGGAAGAATGTGACAGGTATTTCCGCGCCAAGTTCCATGCACTCTTTGTAAAAGCTAATTTTGTTTAGTAAGACGCCCGTGAACTCCTTATTATAAGATTGGGGAATTATAAAAAAGCGTCTTAGTATTTCAGCATATTCCGAAACAAACTCGACTTCATCATCTCCTGCAGCAAACAAAACGGGCTGTGTGTTTTTATCCTTGGCATAACTGATAAGATTTTTCAAAAGCTCTGCTTTGTTCTGTTTACAAGATAAAGTGGAGCTGTCCGCCACATATTTAGAAAAATGCCCAATTTGCCATCTATTACGGTCCACTCCGTAAACCTCGACACCATGATAGCCGAGACTCCTGGCAACACTCAGTCCTGTTGCAGTCAGACACAATATAACGGCGGGTGGTTTTAAGTTTGAATGACTCATTTTAATCTATTTCCTATTTCACGGTAAATCATAGCCAGGCGATCTTCCATGTTGGCCCATGAATACGTCGCCTCAATTGCTTTTCTTCCGTTGGTGCCGAAGCGCTTTCTCAGGTTCGGATCTTTGACCAATGTTACGATTGCATCAGCAATGTCCTTGGGGCAGGTTGTGTCTACATCAATACCGCAGTCTGCTCCGCGCACTATGTCGGCAGTAGCGGATCTTGAGGGAACAATGACCGCCTGCCCGCAACACATATAGTTGAAAAGTTTGTTACTGAGTCCCATGTAGTTATTTGGCGACGGTTGCAAGGCTACGACGCCGATCTGTCCACGCGAGAGCAACTGCCCCACCTTTTCATATGTAACCCACCCGGGTAACTCAATCGCATCACCCAGGCCAAGTGCGCAGACCTTTTTGTCAAACAACGCTTGATCTCTCGGATTAACTCTTCCAACGACCAGCAGGCGTACTTGAACGTCCCGCCGAGCCAAGGCAAGGGCCTCCAGCAATTGAACCATTCCCCTAACGCAACCGAGATAACCATCGTGAACAATCGTTACAGGCCCCTTGACGTCCTGGACGCACAGAGGAAAAGATTCCACGACAGGGCTGTTGTATATGATATCGACCCCAGCGTCGTGGCGAATCGAGCGATAAAACTCGTACATTGGGGGCGATACAGTGGTAATCCAGTCGCATCTTCGTCCCACGTATTTCAGCAAAATCGTAATGATCGCTCGCACGACAGAACGAAACCGTCCGGGCATGCGAGAGGCAAGAGTCTCATTCCAAAACTCGTGCACGTCGAACACCACACTTGCACCAATGCAGGCCTTGACGAACAGTCCGACGATCGCGCTTTCCGGTTCGTGACACATCACAACGTCGGGACGGGACGCCAAGGCGGCCCTAAACAACTTGGGCAGGATTCGCGCTCTATTCAAAAGTCCCACTATGCCCCCTTCGACCTTTTCCCTCTTGTCACCCAACGGTCGAAGCGCCACACCCATGACTTGGGCCTGCGGATCGCCACCTCGCCCGAAGACGATCACCTCGTGGCCGGCCTTGGCCAGAGATGCCGCCTGCTTGTAAGTAACGCGTTCGTCGGTAACCGCGTGAGCAGAACAAAGCAACACGATGCGCATGCAAATATCCTTTCATCCGGAAATCTTGAAGACGCATCCGGACTCAATCAACTATAATTGTTTGATTGAGGTGGCTATAACAGGAACAACCAACCAAGTATCAATAAAACGATAAGAACCATTAACGCGACACCCGCCTTGATCACCCTTTGCCTTGAGAGGTGCCCGCCTGGGATGCAAGTCATTATAAATCTTCTTGCGCACAGCCAGTATTGTGGCCCCAGGAGAGAGCTCGGCAGTCGTTTAATCGCTGAAACTACTTTGCGTTGCGCGATCCCCTGTGGGCTGATCGAGAAAATGAACTGTGGCAAGTTCAGATACCCTTCGACATTTAGGCGAGACAAGCCAAACGGATTGGCGTTAGCTCTGATCGTTCCGGGATTGGAGCACCATACTGCTTTGTACCCAACCGCGCGTGCAATACGCATTACCTCGCTGTTGTACCAGTTGCCCGGTATGGAGAGATAGGCTACCTCACGCAAAATCAACCGTTCCAAGTCCTTCTTGGACTCTGTCAGTTCGAAGTGAATTTCATCGGCACTCAGGCCAGTGAGAGGGCGATGAGTTACTGCGTGCGACTCGACGTTGATGATGTCGCCCTCAATCGCTCGAAGATCCTCGTCCGTAAGGCGATGTTCCGTTCCATCTCCCAGCTTGAAGATATAGCTGTTCGGGTCAGTTGTGACAAACACCGTCGCACAGGCCCCGTATTGTTCCAGAATTGGTAACGCGCACCGTTTAACACTAAGGCATCCATCATCAAAGGTGATTAGTACAGATGGCTCCTGTAATACCAAATCGCCATTTAAATAGCGTCTGACCTGGTCCGGCATGACAAATGTATATCCGGCATCCTTAAGATACGCTATCTGACGCTTAAATTCGTCAACCGGCAAAGTGAAAATATGCTCTGTCCCGCTGAAACGTTCGTAATTCACCCGGAGGTCCAGCCGATGATACATCAAGCAGATCATGGCGTTCCCCCGGGAAACACCCAGCGTGCCATCAAGTACCACGTAAATAGCACACTGCCGAGCAGGTAAAGCATTGCGAATCCCGCAACCATCATTTTCAGGCTTCGTGTTTCAAACAGGGAGCGCAATGATCCCGCATAAAGGAGATCCCGGACTTTCTTGGCTAATTGCGGACCGCCGATTCGCTCTGGTATTCGTTTAATGTTTCCAATGATGCGCAGCATTACAGATGATCTTGGGGTCAGGCACCGAGCAAAGTCGGTTACACTTATGCCACGCTCGATAACTATTCTTGGCAATGCCAACAGGTCTGAGAGGTTATTGGCAGTTCCTTTATTGTTGCAGCAAGCAGTCTTATAGTCAACCCTCTTGACAAGATTTCGTGTTGTTCGGCTATATCCGGCCCGTGGAATCGCGACATGCTCGACGGTACGTCCCGTAATTTCTGAGATCTGTCGTCGGGATTCCGTCAGTTCATAGAGGGCGTCATCCTCGTCCAACGCAGACAAAACACAATGCGTCAGCGTATGCGACTGAATCGAGATATTGTGGTCTGCCATTTCACGTATCTGGGCATGAGCAAGAAATGAATCTACACCCTCTACGCACCGGAAGCTATAATCATTCGGCCGTAAGGCCACGAAGATGGTGGCCTTATGCCCGTATTTCTTCAGTTCCGGAAAAGCCATTGTATAGGTGCTCAAGTATCCGTCATCGAAGGTAATTATAACGGGCTTCTCCGGCAGAGGCATCTTGTCTTCCCTGATCGCGAGATAATCGTCAAAATCAAGCGTTGTATAGCCTGCTTTGTGCAAATGCTCCATTTGTTCGGCAAAGGAAACGTCGTAACTTACGAAGATCATCTCGTCGTCACGAATCTCGCCTCGGTTAACTGCATCCCGCGAAATCAGACGGTGGTACAGTAAGATCGGAATTCGGTCATGACGATACTCCAGGTAAATAATGTGCAAAATCCAGAGCATCCCCATAATGGGGAGCATCCAAAAAACGATGATGCCAAATACTATCATAGGGATTGCTCGCTTTCCAGTTGATATTTACATAGGCTTGGCACGTTGCCAAGGGGTGGATACATGAACACACATCGGACTCTGCTAACGAACCGGTTCCCATGTAGCCATTCGTTTGCCCGTGAAGTATTTAAACGTGGCCACGCATATTGCAGCGTTGGCCAGGAGGAAGAATGCAAGTGAGGACAGAAGCGGAAGTTTTACCTTCAACTTGTCCAGAACCAATCCCAATATCCCCATTCCGTAGAAAATAGCCTGTGCGGTACCTAAAACCGTGAACACTGGTGAATACGACACAAGGGCCGCGTTCGTCACAAGGGCAATGAGTAGCCAGCACCATAAACACCAGCGTAACATTTTGTGGCTGATCATTTGGAAAGCATAGCCGATTTTCCTGCTGCCCAAGAGTTGGCTAAGAATGTAGTGAATCATGGTCAGAGCGCGTATGCCGATTCGCACGCGACACCGGAATTCGTCTTTTGCACTGGCCCGTGATTCCTCCAGTGCAACAGCCTCGTTCTCGTACACAACCCGGTATCCTTGAACCACGGTGTGGACGGCATCAATAACATCAGAAGTGTGTTCAGAAATCGAGGGTCTGAAAAGATCGCGTCGGACTGCATGAATCGACCCACTGACCGACGTCTGAGAACCGAAATACGTTTCAGCACGTCGGATCCTGACAGCGAACTGCTGGTAAACCTTGAAACCCTTGGAGGTCGCATCTTTGCCGTAACTATAAGCAACGCGACCCGTCACACATCCAACTGTGGGGTCGTTGAAATTGGCGACGAGTTCTCGAATCGCTTCGCGATTGTAGATGCCTGTAGCATCGGAAAAAACTACAATATCACCGGTTGCAACCTTCACTGTCTCGTTCAGCGCATTGGTCTTGCCCTTCCGCCCCTCGACGCGGTTGAGCTTGACTCCCCGAGCAGCAAAGGAATTGACGATTTCATCCGTTCGATCCGTAGAGCCATCGGAGGCGACGATAATCTCCAGCTTATCCAAAGGATAGTCCAATGATAGCGTGTTCACAATCTTGTCAGCTATCACGTGCTCTTCATTGTAAGCGGCGATGATGAAACTGACGTGCGGCGTAATCGCTTTCTTGTCAACCTTTCGCCGTACAATCGCGGCCAAAACCAGTGTGAGAAGCGGATATATGAGAAGAGTATGTGCAGTTAATCCGAAAGCCGTCCAGAATATGATCTCTAAAATAAGCATAGTTATACCGTCTATGATTTTAATCATTGTTGCCAGACGAACCTCTTGAACCGCGTCTCAGCCTCTTCAGCGGACAATATCGGCTTCCCTCGTCAGACTATTAATCACAGACAATGAGTAAAAATCCGACCCCAGAGGGGCTGGCTTTGGTATAAACCCAGAGGGCATGATTTGCTGGGCCTGAGCTAATGAGACCTGAATTGCCGTATTAAAATCAGTCGGGCCTTATCGTTTGGATTTTATTACTGTGACAAAAACTTCAAGAATACCCAAAATCTGTTATTGGGAGCTATAGTTTTTCACATATTAAATTTCACAACCGTGACCTGTTAATCCATTGAAATGACAAGCTTCTTATCACAGGATTTTGAAATTATTCATGTGAACATCTATACTTGTACTGTCACAATGACAAAATATGGTTTTGGGTGTCTCAAATGATAACGATTTTATAGCGGAGCCAATTTTCTCTGTCCTGGCCCAGAGGGTCAGGGTTTCTATATTGAATTAAAATATCTTATGATATAATCATAAAAACTGGTTGAAATTTGTCCGAAAATCATATTAGATTTCGTCTGATATTATTTACATATTTCTTAAGCTTGTGTACAAGCTCTATAGATTGAATTCTTGTATTGGATCATTTCTTTTTTACACAAAAATATCCTTGGTAGGACGAGCTGATATGTAAAATGGTTCTGACCATTATGGTATAAAGTCTGTTTCTAAACATTCTCACATTAAACTTTGAATAGTCAACTACTTCGCATCCTGAACTTAAGATTTCTTTATCCCATTCCTTTTTAGATAGGAAACAAACACCACAACCTGCTGTATTGGCCCCTGCAAGGCGAATAAGAAAAGAAATAGCTTTACTCGAAGTTAAATTATAAATTAACCATCCTGGTAGGTTATCAATAAACCGGCCATTATAAATAGACTCAAAAATCCCAATAAACCCTCCTGCCGATAATATATTTGCAGCATTTGAAATGATATTTCTTTGCATTTCCCTTGTTCCCAGGTAGTTATCGGTTACAAAATGGTGAAGCACAAAGTGCATAAAAATAATATCAATTTGCTGCCCATTTAATATTTGATCAATATTCTCTGCAGAATCATAGATGATTGTTTTATTGTGGTGAAGTTTGTTTAGCTTTAAAAGAGTCTGGCTATTATCCAGAACAAGCCCCTTAGCCTGAGGGTAATGGTCAAATATTCTATCTGCAAACAATCCGTTTCCCCCTCCCAAATCAACAAAAGAAAATCTCCCAGAAGGAAAGTTTTTATCAATCAGTGATCTAATATGCTGCCATTTTTCACCGATAAGACTCTTTTTATCAAACTTTTTTAGCTGGTAATCCTTAAGTCTTTTGATTGCTTTTGCTGACATATCAAGTTCTTTTGGTGTTTATTTTCTAATCCAATTCTGGAATCTCTTTAATTTTTGCTATCAGCCTTTCCTTTGTCGTATGCACACGCCTACTGTAAAACTACGGGTACAGGACAATCTGAAGCCGAATTACTTACTAAGATATCGGCATATTTGAAGTTTGTGCTTGGACTCTATAAAAAACCTCTCTTACGCCAGACCCTTGGATTGTAAAATTATTTTGGCTATGTTCGCGTTAAGTGTGGAATTTCTAAAGTCTCTGTTTTTTCAATAGGTTATCAATACAGTAAAATATTGCTCAAAGTGATACATATCAACTGTTCAAAAGATTTGATTATTTTTTTCCACACTTAACGCGAACATAGCCATTATTTTTCACATTTTATGAGGTTCAAAATCTCTAAAGGTTATGGTACTCTCAGGCGTTAAAGAAACAAGCATCAGTAATTGCTTGCCTTTAGCGAAAGTTACTTCTATGGGAATATCATTGAGTGGCTCGTTTCCCTTGTTCGTCACATCCATAACCGTCCGATCACGGGTCATCACAGACACCACCCATCAATGCTTAGGGCAAAGTAGTTTTGCTAACCTAAAATTGACCCCCTTGAAGCCCACCTCTGATATAGGAATGGTTGTTACCAATGAGATTTCTTTTTATTTTTTCTGAGCATGAGATTTCCTCCTGTATATAGGGTTTGTCATGCTCATATAAAAAATATTTTCGTTTTTGTCTGCAAAAAAATGTGGTAAAAAATAGCAAAAGTCGCTGGTTTTGGACTAAATTCAAGAAAATGTTTACGAATAGCGAAATCCTTACTTCGCTGTTTTAAGGCATTCCGGCTGCAATCGGGAATTGCTGGTACCGAAGGTAATTTGAGGTTCAAAGGTTTTTCTCATAGTTTTCTCCTGCGAAGATTTTGGTGAAAATGGCATGCCAACTAGGAAAACAATATGTAACTTACTGATTTTTAACGAATACTTATAGCACATATAAAATATCTTTGCAAGAGAAAATATTGATTCAGTTTCAATTAATTCAAATGGTTAACCTTTTTTCGGACAGGCACTAATTAGAATTGCTGAATCTTTACAACACCCTATTTAAAGCAATGTTTTTCGGACTGATGTAGGAGCGGCCTACATATCCGGTATCCGCTTTTGGCAGATTGGTAGGAGGTGGCCATTAGAGATAGGCTACCTCCTACGAGATTACGTAACAACATCAGTTTTTATAATCGGAGATGCCTCAGTTGCTGACTTTATTATTCAAAGTGCAGACCGGTCGGTTTGCTCGGTTTTGAATTTGTTTTTTCATACTCATACGCTCCGATATCAGGTCCACCAGCACCAGTAGGCCGTATGTTGCCATCGTGATCGTAACCAGGAGAGAGTGATGCAATTCCTTGGGAAATTAGATGGGACAAAGACGTCAGGGTAAAATCATTATTCTCAGGATCTGTCATGCCAAAACTGGCGAGAGAAAGCCCTGCTGTGTTATCTATCAAAGTGGGAGTTCCTGACCTTTTTATACGAACATATATATTGGAAGCCGATGTAACATTATTTCTGATTGTAAGAGAATTTGTACTACTTTCACTGGTGGACGACCAAATGGCCGTTGTGCCAGGAGGATTGTAAAATGCATTATTTTGAATCACAACATCATGTGGTGGGTTACCCGAGAAAGTGTGACAGTGTTTTATATGGCCCTGGGCACCAAAAGAATTGCATGTTTCGTATCCATCATTTACATCATGAGCAAATGTATTATTTGTAATAATGTGAGTTGATCTATCAGTTGAGCCGGTATGAGTAGTTATCAATATACCCATACTACCATACATATTATAGAACAAGCAATTTTGGATTAGCCAACCATATCCAGCTGCATATATAGGCGGGCCACGCTTATAATCATAAATACAAATAGCGCCATATTTAGGATATCTATGGATTGGCCCTATGTCATGCAAGGTACACTTATCAACCGTAACATTATAGGTATCAAGTTTTGCATGTATGCCAGCCATAGAATAGTCTGAAGTACATTTAGTATTCAAATATTCCCTGCCGATACCCCATATATTACACTTAGAAATGTAGGAATCGTGAGAACTTCTCAAATATATTCCTGAATGAGCAAAATTCTTTATCTCAAATCCATCTATTCGAACATAGTCCGCCCGATATAAAAAAAACCCGTAAGTAGTTTTTTCGTTCTGGCCGTCTATAATAACACCACCTTCATTTTCTGCTCGTATTGTAATCCAATTATCTGAAGTGCCATCAACACGTACATAAACAGCGTATGTATCGTTGTCATGATCGGTGTAGGTTCCATCTTTAACTATTAAGCTGTCACCAGGTGTTAGTTGGGCAACCCCATGTTCTATGCTTGCCCAAGGGATGCCTTCCGTTCCGTTTCCTCTTGAATCGTTTCCATCAACGGCAACATAGTAAGTTGCCCCTATGACGCCTCTGGCAAAAAACAACAGAAAAATCGATCCGATAAGGACCGCTTTTCTCATCATTAGCAAATAAGTTTTCATCAATACAACCTCCATCTAAAAAAGATTTTTAACCTCTTAATTCTCGATTGCCTCTAATCCAAAGAAAGGAACAAGCAAAACGCGTGCCAATTTTGCGTCAAAATATCATTTTCTTAATCATCGCAGCCTAATTAGCCACATGCATCCTGCTTAATTGGTTGTTTTGTTAAATTCTATACATGCCTACTAAATGCTGAACGGTTACAAAACAGTTGCGTATGAATTTGTTCACAGATGTGAAGAATAGAGGTCACATGTCACTTTTCAACCAAAAAGAATTTTTGGACAATATGTAAGGATATTCAGGCTATCCTATCCAAACCGTCTGTACGAAGTTCCCACCAACTCCTCGTCTTCCGAACGAGAGCCATAATAATATGCCCCGAACTGGCTGAGTTTTTTGATATCCATAAATTGTAGCCATCGACGTTAGTGATGAATGGAGTTCCTGCCATCTTTGTAGGAAATATCCTACAGTGAGGAGGAAAAAACCTGCATAGCGGGCATATATTTCCCTACGAAGGTATCATGAGATGACAGGGTTTCCAGCGTGTATCTTGTTGTTCTACAAATACCGTTGCAATTCTTTATTTTCGATATCCTGTATCCTTTATCCTGTATCCTTTATCTTCCCATCAAAAGCGTATAATCATAGTCCTTGACAGTAGCTTTTTTGATACACCCGGGCTGGGGCGATGTCATATCATTATTTTGACAAAACGCACTTTGACGCCCAGACTTTAACCTATTGAAATTAGCAGTATTAGTTAAATGAAACGATTATACAACGAAATGGCTGTAACTTAGTGATGTTATAGCCTTTACTCGTCTGATGTCAAATTTCAGACAGACAAATGAAAAAATCTGTAACTAGTAGATATAAATGTAAAAAATATCATTTCTTGTTATTATCGACTTGAAATTACCTTTTTGGGGCATACT
This sequence comes from Deltaproteobacteria bacterium, assembly GCA_030272815.1. Classification (GTDB taxonomy): domain Bacteria; phylum Desulfobacterota; class Desulfobacteria; order Desulfobacterales; family ETH-SRB1; genus B13-G4. Next base: position 109,411 of record JAJSZT010000002.1, on the reverse strand, counting down.
CCTTCCGCCAAGAAGTATTTAAAAGCGAAAGGAGGTCCCCAGTGTACCAAGGTCAATAATAAGTTTAAAAAAATGTTAAGTTGCAGCTAAGTAACGCAAGATAAATGCCAAATCAACGCACGGTATCCACTTACGATATTTCTGCCAAAGCCTTTAAAAAAAACGTAACAGTTCAACCCTATGTGATAAAATTGTAATGGCTTACCACAGGCGCAGAGAACTCAGAGTAAGATGATTTTTCCTTTGCCGTTGAGAGAGCGGCAAAGGAAAACTACTCAGCAACTTTGCTGGGTAATAGTTTAAATTTAGTGCACTGTTACATTGCGAGTTGCCCCCTAAATGCCCAGGAGGGCTTATTCTTTTTACTTTCCGACCTGCTCTGCGCCTCTGCGGTGAACTATTACGACGGTAGGAAAAACAAGCCAAATAGTGTAAAAATATAGTAACTGGAATTACAACTATGTAATGCCGGGTTTCTTGACCTCTTTCGGCCTCGTCGATATAAATTTTTGGAAGGTTCTAATTCTGCAAAATCAAAGGAGCTGCAAAGGATATGTCAAACAGCTATTAATGAACTTAATTGTTCATCAGAAATATAAGCTTAGCACACTGTCCGAAATTTGGGTTGAATTATATACTTTCTATCCCAGGTTTACTGTTTCAAACAGTTAAAGGCTATAATTCCAGATAGTTACTTTTTTCCATGGTCCCCCTGCTACATTTGTAGCGCCCCATGCATAGACCAACCTATTGATATTATTATTTTCTTTTTTACCATTGTAATTTTGGGATAGGATTCAATAAGTTATGGGCTTAAAACTTTTTCATCATCTGTGAGATTAACATCGCTTCCCGAATAGTATATTTCACGTTTAATATTCTTAAAGTGGGATGTTAGAGATTCTAAGAGTAAAAGCCCGGCCAATTCTCTATATTCTGACATTAACAAATTCTTCCCATAATTTCTCTTTGCATTGTCTATCAACATTCTGGCGTCATAAAAAGTATTTTCAACAGATAAACCACTTGCGAGTACTTCAAGCCATTCAGAAGGAATTGAGTATTTTGTGGATATTCTTTTCCTCCTATTATAGAAGTGTCTCATAAAGACTGAATAATAATCCGTAATAATATGGTGCAAGTAATTTGGCAAAGTACTTACCCTCATTGGCATCATAGGCTGAGTATTGTTAGAAGGAATTGAAGATAAATAGGGTACTATTTTTTCTACTGCCGCAGTAACCAGCTTGCGGTTTTTTCTGAATAACCAAGGAATACGTAAGGTTATGGAGGTAACTTCCGATGTCAAAAAAGGAAGTAGATTTCTTCTATAATCCAAGTAAACCCAACTCATTGATTTTGTCATTAGCTTATATAGATAAATGATATCAAGCTTATAGACATTTTTAATGTCCGGATATTTTTTCTCTATTTCTTTATAAGGTTGCAGCAATGAATAATTATGCTCATCAATTGTTAAATAATTGTTGCTGATACGTTTAACATCAATATCATTAGAGGCATACAATCTATGCCTAAGTAGTGCATCAAAATTAACTCTCTTGGATCTCCCCATATTTAACATTTCATGCCGCCAAAAAAAGTCTCTGCACAATTCACCTCCTAAGGATCCGACAAGATTGTCATATGATTTCCAGTACTGTTTCTCTCTGAATATTCCGGAAACAAAAGTGGGATCAGGCAGAAATAATCCATCAGATAACAGAATTGCCTTATTCAAAAAATCTGTTGAATAGTCAGTTTCTGACAAATTTCTTTCTTGTAAAATCAGATTTAAGTTGTAAATCTTGGCAATCTTTCTAGCAATAATTACATCAATGTCATCTTCTGAACCAACTACCTTAAAGGTCACCTTATTTTCAATATCACTTCCATAATGGGAAATAAGAGAGGCAACTGTGAGGCGAGAATCATTGCCTGCGGTGAGGTCTACAACTGTTCCGGGTAAACTTGATGCTTTTTGGCAAACTTTTGGAACAATATCAACGAAATCGTTTAATGCTTCTTTGAAGTTTGAATATTTGGGTACTTGAAACAATGGATGAATTTGGACAAGTTTAGCTTTTTTGGATTTAACATCGAGATAAATGCCTTTTCCACATGTTACGCGCCAAACATTGTTATACAAAGATCTTCCTGGCTGAATAGTTGAACATCTTAAAAGAGATATATAGCTGTATCCATCTATATTAGCATGTAAATTGTTTGCGACTATGGAAGCTTTACTGCTCACCACTATCATCTTAGAATTGTAACCATAAAAGAAGCCCATTTGTGCCCATTTGTCGGAGACAATCCAAATCGTCTTATTGATATTGTCATATGATAAAATAGAATAATTTCCACTGTATTTTTGAAAATCAGGAATTTCTATCTTTCGGTGTTCGTCAAAAAATTCCGATAGGTCCGAATCCGTTACTTGATTTTCGTCACTCCCAATTTTATAACACCAACCAAAACAAACAACAGCAGATCTCTCATTTAGTTTTTTTGTTTTTGAAAGCCAAATCTTTCCAAATGGATGGCGCGCAAATTTTGCAATAATGTGTAGCCCCTTGTCGATGATTTTCAAAGAGCACGAATTTTCTCCTATCCTAAAACAAGGAATATTGGACCCTAAAGTGTCGTCCGCCTCATTTATAAGTGCCATTTTTATTGTAAACTCAGACATTGAAGCCTCCAGGCAATCCTTAGAAGATCTTTTGTCTCCACTTATACAGTTGGAGACCGTTAAACCAAAACAAGTCTTATGTCATATGGTAAATGAAACTATTGCGCTCATTTTATAACAGAAATAAACTCAATATTTTTTTCCGATCTATCTCCCATGCTCTTCCTCATTATTAATCCGGCTTTGGACAAATGCTATCCTGAAATTCTTGGTGTTTGCACAGTAATAAAGGGGTGGTATCTCTAACCTGTACTGCTTTGTAGGGACTACCAAATACTCGATAATTTCAAAATCTGTTTCTGGAACTACTATGGAGAGCTACTGAAATACAAATAGTTCATTTTGTACAAAAGTCTTTGGGCCCGAAAGAAAAGTTTGGAATAAAAGAAATGCATCAACTTGCAGGTAAATTTATGTTGATACTGGTTCCATTTGTCAGAGTATTCTCTAAAAATATTTTTCCCTGTTATAGCATACATTACTTTGAGTTGACCTATGTGTACATTGTGATAGTGCATTGATGCCAGTGGTTCTATTATATGCGTAAGATCTCGAAATCCATAAAAACAATATTTGGACCAAAAACCCGTGTCATAATGGTCCAGCTTACTTATAAGCGTAGTAACTCCATCATTAAATAACTTCAACGCAGTTACACTTCCTGTGACGCGATAAAAGTCATAAATTCCGAAAAGGCTAGCTATAAAGCCATTTAGTATATGGAATGCTTGCTTAGACGGAACCTCCTCGTAATATATAAGTCCCTTGTCAATTGACCTTACACCTCCTTCTTCAAGTGTATAATTAAATGAATCTAAAGCCTTTTCAGCAGTTTTAAGATAGGCAGTATCGCTCGTCATTAAGTAGGCTCTAAGCAATACGCTTATTGCTTCACCCTGCGCCATTGCAGAAACCCAGGGAATTTCAAGATCAGATATTCCGCCAGGGGAAAAGTGGTAATACCACACACCAAAACCTTTAGTTGTTTCTTTAATATTTTCTACTAACCAGTTTGCTTGCGTTAAGAAAATCTGCCTGTCAATCTCTTGTCTTTTACTCAAATAGTGTTCATACACTCCGAGTGCGTACTGCGAAATAGTGACCGGGTTGTAATGTATTCCAGCATTGGCGTAGTCAACGAGGGGTATACCATTTTTGTCAAATAATCTGTTGCTATTATATTTACGGCTAAGATCTACATACCAATGTTCCAAGTTTTGCGATGCAATATTGCTTAAGTTAACGTCATAATGTTTATAGTGATAATCCCACTCACTATGTATGTAGAAAGTTAAAGATATAGAAACTAAGCCTAATAGTATTATTATTGCCTTTATTGGCGATGTAATATTATTTATTTTTTGTTTCAGGTTCATTAGTTTTTTCTCCTTTTGCCCCTAATTGTTAGAGATAGTAAAAATCCGACCACAGAGGGGCCGGCTTTGGTATAAGCCCAGAGGGCATGATTTACTGGGCCTGAGCTAATGAGCCCTGAATTGCCGTATTTAAAACAGTCGGACCTTATCGTTTGAATTTTATTACTGTGACAAAAACTTCAAGAATACCCAAAACCTGTTAATGGGAGCTACTTGGACTGTCACAATGACAAAATATGGTTTTGGGTGTCTCAAATGATAACGATTTTATGGCAAAGCCAATTTTCTCTGACCTGGCCCAGAGGGCCAGGATTTCTATGTTCAATTAAAGTATGGAACTATGATTCTCCTGCCTCTGATAAGGTGAAAAGCAACGTTAAAGAGATGACCTTATCCCGTCTTATGTTGTGCTTTTCTATCCTTTGGGTAATGCGTAAGTAAAGCTGATGCTATAGAGAACCAAAAGATTTTAGTCATGTGATACGTGCCTTTTAACGAAACAATTGCAATAAACACCAATATACATAGAGAAAATACCTTATTTTCACTCGTTGTTCTCATGGCCGTATAAGAAAGAGCGCCGATAAACCACAGTGCTATAAGAAAACCTATAGCTCCTGTTTCTGCGAAAACTGAGACATACACACTATGCGGATCTCTGCCGGTTCTCCAGACTATGTCGGCATATTTATTAAAATTCACATTAAAGTTACCTAATCCAACCCCTGTGATGAAATTGTCATTAATCATTTTCCATCCAACACGCCATACGGCAAATCTCACTGCCATGGTGGTTTCTTCACTTGATTTAGTAGATTCAATACGTTTTACACTGAATTCGCTGATGATTCCTGTTTGTAAGCCGACGACGAGAATAGTGCCCACAAGCAAGCAGATTATCAAAATGTTTGCCATTGATTTCAACCTGTTCCTATTTACTATTAAATAGACGAGAAGAGACAGGGAAATCGCCACAACAGCGCCCCGGGATGCGCTAATGATCAATCCGTAGATAAACAGGATAGCGATACCATAAGGGATTAGCATCTTGTACCCTTTAAATCTTGTTTTGACAAGTAATAGGAGCAATATGGCAATACTAACGATGACGGCGTACTCATTTGCATTTTGCGCTTCCACGGAAGCTCTCGCGCTTAGGGCGGGATTGCTCAAGTAGCCATACGAGCTCATAGCTGTTGCTACTACGCATCCAATAATAAAAGTCCAGATGACGAAGTCAATCCTTCTATTGTTACTGGAACATATGCTACTTATCATCACGAAAAACGTTATCAGTTGAGTTAATGTCAACAGTTTCAAATAATTGACTTCCAATCTAACCGTTGCCCAAATCAGAAAAATGATTAGAGGAAGAAGTACTCTAAAGTCTATTTCGATTGTCTCTTTTCGCAGCAAGCAATGTAGGCCGAAGGATGCGAAGGTTATTATGCCCACAGCCTTTATTGCAGTGAAGTCCGAAGAAAACGTGAGGACTGGTTCCAAAGGGATCATAAAAATCATACCCAACAATCCCAGATAGGGCTTGTAAAATATGACTGCTGCACAGATAGCTCCAATAATGATAGAAATTGGCCCTATCTGATTGAGAAACTCCATCACCTGACCTCAGCTTTTGAAAAGAGAAATCTCCCTTTTTCGGCTAACAGATTTTTTAATAATTCTATCAGCCTATTTATATTATCAGTATCAACAAAACTTTCCCTGACTCTTATCAATGCCTTTTCTCCCAATGATTCGGCCAATCCATCCTCAGTTAGCAATCTCAGCATAGCCTCTGCTAATTTATCGACTTCTCCCGGTTCCACCAAGAGCCCGGTAACATTATGTTTTACGACTTCCGGTATTCCCCCCACAGACGTCACCACAACCGGTTTCGCGCAGGCCATGGCCTCGAAAACTACATTGGGCATTCCTTCCGTATAGGAAGGCAGTACCAAAAAATCGCACGCATTATACCATAACGGTAGTTCAGCGTGGAATTTAGAGCCCATGTAATAAACCTTACCATTAAGATTCTCATCTTTAATTAGCTGGTTAATGTCCGTACCCAAAAAGTTTTGCCCGATAAGATAAAGTCTTGCCCTAGTAAACCGACTAAGAGTGATCTTGAACGCTGTCAAAAGATCATAAATGCCCTTATCCTTAGACAACCCGCCGACAAATAGCATGACCCTGTTATTCTCGTCAATCCCCAGAAATTTTCTTGCATCCATTTTATTGTTCAATGGTTTAAATTTTTCGACGTTTACCCCTCGATAAACAACGTCACATATCCTGCAACCAGCATGGGCATTTATATCTTCAGCAAGGTTTTCAGCATTAGCAATAATTTTGTCCGCGTTTTTAAGAACCATGGTGAACATTTTTTGTGATGTACGGTTATAATACGGATAAACTTTTACATCTGAGCCGGTCCCTTCACAAACCAAGGGAAGATTTATTCTTTTTGAAAGCAGACAAGCGGAGTATCCGGTAGGGATAAGGGGGCGGGCCAGGATCAGATCGAAGTTCTTGTGCAGCAGATTTTTCGTAATGAACCTATATGCCCACCAGTAGAGACTCATGGCATTGACCTGATAGAAGGGCTTAGATGGTCTCAAAAAAGGATATCTGAGATAAAAGACCTCCACGCCATCCAGGTAAACCTTAGCAGGTAACTGCCCAAATCGCCTCCATTTCTCTTTGAACCAAAGGATCTTAGGCGACCAAGGGGTTGGGACCACCACAGTCACATTTATTCCAAGTTTGATGAGATTGACGTTCTGATTATGAATAAATATACCGGATTGTGATCCGTTCCTGGGATAATATTGTGAAAAGACTAAGACATTCATTGGGTTGGTTATCTCGGCAAAGGTTTTTCAAGGTTTCTAAGACCGGCATTAACCAATTTGAACTAAAAATGTGTTCCTATCAAAAGATGTATCAAAGCGCAAACCCTATGTTTATGTTACCTACTCAGCCATCTCCTCTCGCCAAGGAAACGACAAACATCTCTTTTCCATCTTATAGCATATTTCATATGACCTGATACTTTTTTCTAACCATCTACGCATAAAATGGCCATTATGGAAGCATAACAGCCCTAACGAAGACCACGTATCCCTGTATTTGGCAATGACAAAACAAAGACTGTCCAGCTATAACTTGGTGATATAACAAGAATAAGTCGACAGCAAGAACGTTTTCGTTGAGCAACTGCTAATATCAAGTCATGTGGAATATGCTATAGTCATGCGGCTCTATTAACATTTCAGAAAAATTGGCGTCACTTTTTATCTTCTTTATGGAGAAGCTTATTCCCAAATTTGGAGATTACGAATACAAGTTTGCCTTGAGGAGTTCTGGGAATTGAAGCTACATATTCAACTTCTATCTTTACATCTCCGAGATAACGCTGAAAAACTTCAAATAATGGTCCTAATTCACTTTCCACAAATCTGGGTGTTTTCACCACCTTTAGATGAATAATATCCTTAGTTTCCTGGACTACTTGAAATTGCTGAACACCTTTAAAGTCAACATTAACGCAGAGACTGGGCAAAAAAGTTCCAGATACTAATCGCCCGTCTTTGGCAAGTAATAAATCGTTTGCCCTTCCATATATTTTAGTAATACGGGAAAAACTACGTCCACAGGAGCATAGTGCTTTACTCAGGGATATTATATCACCATTCTGATAACGTATCAGAGGCATCGCATAGTTGTGCAATGTCGTCAGAGTCAATGCCCCCATTTCTCTGTCCAATACTCGTTCTTTATCTTTCAATGACTCCAGAAAAACATGTTCATCAGAAACGTGTAGCCCATTGTGAGATGTACATTCAATAGCGATAGAATTGCACTCACCACAACCATATTGGTTAAAAACCTCACACTGGAAAGCCTTTTCAATGGTTTCTTGCTGGAAGCCATGTAAGGTTTCGGAAGTTGGAAAAACAGCCCGCAGTGAAATGTTTAATTTCACGTCTTCCATTATTTTAGCCAGTAAATATATTGCAGAAGCGTACCCGCGGAGATATTGGGCTTTACTTTGTTTAATCTTTCTGACATAATTTTCCACCGTATCATGACTGATTTCAAAAGCGGGCAAAAACACTACACCCGAAAATTTTGCCTTAAGTTTTTTCAGGAAACTCTCAGGTGCCAAACCCAAAGTTCCCCCAAATAATTGAATTATCGGTTGACCTAATTTACACCCAGCGAAACCAAGTCCTCTCCTAAATGCAGCGTTCTCCCAAGCGCCATTTGAATAGTCGTTCATAATGCGAAGCGGTTCACCAGTTGATCCTCCGGTTTTCCGAATTGAGGTTTTAGAAGAATTAGCCTGAGTTGAAATAAGTTCATTCCAATTATTTCTAAAATTTTCTTTAGTTAAAACAGGCAATTTAATAAGCTCATCGGTTGTTTGGATATCCTTAGGTTTTAATTCTTGTTCCTTCATAACTCTACGATAATAAGGAACATATCTATAAGCATATTCAATTAGCTTTTGTAGGTTCTCATCTTGAAATCTCCGGATTTCTTCAGATGACCACCATTGACTTTCTTCCAGAAATTGCCAGATTTGTGGTGCCTGAAAGCCATTAATACGGGAATAAATGTCAAAAACAGTTTTATAAGTAATAGCTCTTAGGCTCATAGCTTCTCCTTGTGTACTGACACGGATGTTTTAAACAGTCTTTATACTTTTTCTTCCTAATAGGAGACTGTCGGACAATAAGGCTCAAAAATTTAGATATTTGGTTCAGTAAGGTAAGATATACCCCTTTTTTGCTTTATCCTGTTTTAATCCTCACAAAGATTGTTAAAGCTTCTCAACAAATAGTTGAACCAATTTTATAGCTTCTAATGTGAATATTTTTGGCAAGTTGTACAAAAAACTCCATTTTATGAGTATAACCGCAGCGGATAAGATAAAGAACGGGGGGATGAAATAATTTCCTCAACTATGCATCACAGCTTCCAAGTCATATTTGCTCAATCTCAAATATCAAAAATATCAAAATAGGCTTGCTATTCCATCAACTTGTGTGATTTAAGCATAAGCGTAAGCGAATATTATCCAAATCTATGCGCCTACTTGAGGAAGTTGTTTCGTCCCCGTTACTAACATATTTAACAGCAGATCATGAACTTGTTGACCGTCAACGGCTGTAACACGGCATCGTCAGGACTGTAGTTTTGCATTACTTTCGCCTAATTCCCTGATGATTAACAAGAACTTCGACAATCTTTTCACCTGCTGTCCCATTCCCATAAAAGTCTTGGGAAAAGTCTAACGTCCCGCTTCGCAAACTGTTAAAGGTCTCCACGATACTATTTTTGTCTGCGCCTACGAGATAGTTAACGCCCGCATTAACCAATTCGACCCATTCAGTCTCATTCCGGAGTGTGATGCATGGTTTTTGAAAAAAGTAAGCCTCCTTTTGGATCCCACCCGAATCGGTGATAATGGCCTGGCATTTTTTTTCAAGAAGTATCATGTCCAGATATGAAACGGGATCTATAACCTTAATGCCCAACATTGATGGTTTCCAATCTGACAGAATCTTCCTGGTTCTCGGATGAAGAGGAAGGATCACCTTTGTTTCTTCGGCAATCTCTCTTAATGCAAGGATGATATTTTCAAGCCGTGCAAGCACATCAGTATTTTCCGCCCTGTGGATCGTTGATAGAACATATTCTCCCGGTTGTATCTCTAACCTGTCAAGAATCGAGGATTTTTGTTCAGCAATATCTGAGTAAAACAAAATGGCATCATACATGACATCTCCGACATTGAGCACCGTTTCTCCATAAGGTGAATTTCCGATTCCCTCTTTCTTGAGATTGGTCACCGCCGTTTTAGTTGGACAAAAAAGCACGTCGGACAAACGATCCGCCACCAATCTGTTTTGTTCCTCAGGCATCCTCATGTTGAATGATCTCAGACCCGCTTCCACATGAGCCAGCCTCAAGTGGAGTTTCTTCGCTGCCAATGTCCCTGCCAGCGTAGAATTAGTGTCTCCATAAACAAGAACCCAATCAGGCTTTTGTTCCTGAAGCACGGCCTCACTACTCTCCAGCATTCGCCCGGTCATCAATCCGTGGCTACAACTATCTATGCCCAAATTGTAGGCAGGGGTTGGGATGTGAAGCTCTTCAAAGAATACCTGAAACATATTCCCGTCATAATGCTGCCCTGTATGTACAATTACCTCATTTATGGGCGGGCCTCCGCCCACATTGTGCTCCCCAATGGCCCGAGAGACTACTGCTGCTTTGATAAACTGCGGACGGGCCCCAACGATCGTTACAATTAGCATTATTCAACCCTGCTTTCCTAATTCAGCGCTCATCCCCAAACATGTGTGATCTTTCAAACGTGCCTACTGCCCATCTCCCTGGCAATCCGCTCTTGATCTTCCGCCTTCAAATACGGATGCATCGGGAGGCTGAAGATCCGGCTGGCGCAGTCTTCACTTACCGGGAAGTCACCTTCTTTATAGTTAAGGTAAGAGAAGGCTGTTTGCAAATGCAAAGGTTTGGGATAGTAGATGGCCGTTGGAATACCGGCTTCTTTCAATTGGGATTGAAGGCCAAGGCGGTGCTTTTCGTTTCTTGCTAAAACGGAATACTGTGCCCAAGCCGACGTACAATTTTCCGAAACCCTGGGTGCGATAATGGAACAAAAATCATTGCCTAAAAAAACACCATACCGTTGGGCCGCTTCCTGCCGAAGCTTCACCTCTTCAGGGAAAATATCAAACTTTGCAAGTAATATGGCCGCCTGCAAGGTATCCAGGCGACCGTTTATGCCTATGTGAACATTATCATATTTGTGATCTCCCTTGCCATGAAGTCGAAAAGAATTAATGTGGTGAGCCAAATTATCATCGTTGGTAAAACACATCCCACCATCACCATAGCAACCCAGTGGCTTGGCAGGGAAAAAGGAAGCACAACCAATGTTCCCCTGGGAACAGGTTTTCTTACCCTTATATTCACCCCCAAAGGATTGAGCGGCATCTTGAATGACAAACAGGCCATGTTTTTGGGTAATGGCATTAATGGCATCGTAGTCGGCAGGCAAACCGAATAAATCCACCGGAATAATTCCCTTGGGAGACAGGGGCGAGTCATGTGGTGGTAACGGATAACGAGATGAATCATTGGTTTCGATGGCCATGATAGCTTGCTCGAGTTTCTCGGGGTCCATGTTAAAGGTAACCGGATCAATATCCACAAAGATCGGTGTGGCACCTAATAGGCTAATCACTTCAGCGGTAGAGATGAAGGTAAATGTTGTGGTGAATACCGCATCGCCCGGGCCGATATTATAAGCCATGAGAGACAAAAGAAGAGCATCGGTGCCTGATGCACAGCCGATGGCATGTTTTACCCCGACATAGGCGGCAAGCCTTTCTTCCAGTTCTTTAACTTCAGGGCCCATGATGTATTTACCATGGCTTAGAACAGCCTGGATTCTTGCCTCAATCTTTTCTCTGATTCGCCGCTGCTGGGCGGCCAGATCAATAAAGTTCATAGATTCTCCAGTAAATTGTGAAATCCCATCGCCAGAGCACCAGAATATAACGCATACTTCATGCCTGAGAGTTCATGAAGATTGGAAGAAAAGAGCATCAAAATAGTTCCTTGGCGTGGTTAGGAAGTCATCAATCCTTCAATCCCTTTTTGTTTTTTGTCGTACTTTTTATCACATACATTGCACACCAGATTATCGGGAAGCCGTTCTCCGCACTGGCATACCCAGCCAATTTGCTTTGCAGGATTGCCTACGACGAGGGCATGATCCGGTACATTTTTCGTTATCACTGCACCAGCCCCGACAAGGGCGTATTGTCCTATAGTTGTTCCGCAAATGATGGTCGCATTAGCACCTACCGTAGCTCCTTTCTTTACCAGGGTTGAACGAACCTGATCCATTTTTCGTATCTCTGCCCTTGGGTTATATACATTTGTAAAGACCATGGATGGACCGCAAAAAACCCCGTCCTCTAATGTTACGCCTTTGTACACGCTCACATTGTTCTGAATTTTGCACTGACTACCTATAGTGACATCGGGTCCGATGACAACGTTCTGGCCGATATTGCAGTTAGCACCGATACGAGAGCCCGACAGTATATGAGAAAAATGCCAGATTTTTGTTCCTGTTTCGACAGTTACGTTCTCATCCACGATGGCGGTAGGATGAACAAAAGCGCCCTGTACTTCAGCTCCTTGTTCATAGCTCTTATGTGATAACTCCTCCTTGCTTGCTTCAGTCAGATATATCTTTTCCCCGTTTTGGTCGAGAGAACGCTGTGACGCGTTTAGAATTCTGAGGACACGCAGGCCCTCATGGCCATCCGTGCGGGGTGTTTGACCGTTGACAATACACCAAAGGAAGTGTTCGCACTCCAGGCGCAAAGGTTCTTCTTCCGGCATGTCGACCACTTCAGGCTCGGCTTTGGCGGGGATCGGTACATTGTCTTGCCAATTGATTTTATGCGGGTAGAGGAGCAGTTTGTCAGGCCACGGTTTAGTATCATCAAAGACTACCATTTTACGGTCACCTACCACAACCAACTTCTGTTCTTTGAAGGGATGAAGCCATGAAACGAAAATATGGGCTTTAATACCTGAAGAAAATTCAAGATGTGTGGTGGTCACATCAGCTATTTTCTGGTGCAAATAATTGCCCCCGGTAGCTGAGACACTTTCCGGTTCCTCACCGACCAACGAAAGGATCATAGAAATGTCATGAGGGGCAAAGGACCAGAGAATGTTCTCTTCACGGCGTATTTTTCCCAAATTCAGGCGATGGGAACAGATATAGTTGATCCGCCCTAATTTACCCCCAGCCACCAATTCTTTGATTTGCAAGAATGCCGGGTGGTATTGCAAGAGATGCCCAACCATAAGGATCAGTTCTCTCTCTTCTGCCAGAGAAATGAGTTCAGTGGCTTCGTTTTCATGAAGCACCAGTGGTTTTTCCACGTAAACATGTTTACCGGCCAATAGTGCCTCGCGGATCAAAGCAAAATGGGTTTCTGCCGGCGTGGCAATCACAACCCCGTGAATATCTTCTCGCCTTAACACATCGGTAAATCCCGAACAGGCTTCTGTCTCCGGATACTGGTCCTTAAAACGGACAAGTGTGCTCTCGTCCTTATCACAGATAAGTCTTAACGCACCAAGTTGATGATAGTTTCGGACGAGATTTTTGCCCCAGTACCCGGAACCGATTACAGCAATAGATGGTTTTCGATTAGTCATTTTAGCTCCCCCGTATCCACCTCTCCCAAATGAAGATGGCTATGCCGGATTCTATTCTTCCTGCTGGAAATTCGGAACGCTGAAGGTGGAGGATTCCTGACAAACTGATAATAAATCGTTCCAAATACCAAACTAACATTTTCAATGTCGAAAAACAGACCCACAAATGTCCAGGGCAACGCCCTGAGTATATGCCTCATATCCCTTTGTTTAAATGCAAATACAAATACCTGAGTCGCAAAATGATATCGAAGGCGAAAATTGCCTTTGATAAGATGTTCATACTTTTGCCAAAACAGCAAGAGGCTTTTTAATTTTTTCTCCGGAGTCAAAGTAATCCTATCCTTATTAGAAAGCCTCGAATAGGTAAATATTTCTTTAATAAACGCAATCTTGCATGTACCGGCAATACGTACACACAGTTCCCAATCCTGCACCGCCTCAAATCTTTCATCTAATCCACCAACCTTTTTCAGTATGTCATTGCGAATCACTAGCCTACTGAATGTCCCGATATAATTTTTATACAATAAATCCTTTTGGATCCACCCTTCTTTCTCTGGAATGTGTTCTGAAATTACACGCTTGCCAGCAAAATCATATCCCGCACTTCCCGAATAAACAAGGCCCACAGCACTGTCAACTTCCTGAATCTTCTTATATTGTAATTCCAATTTATTGGAAAGCCACACATCATCATCATCTAAAAACGCTACCCAGCGGCCTTTTGCCCTAAAGATCCCAGCATTCCGAGTTCCCGCGCCGCCCTTAGTGCGATCATTCGAAATATACTTGATTCGACTATCTTTAAATGAAGCTACGACATTCTTCGTGTCATCAGTCGAGTGGTCATCTACAATAAGCAACTCAAAGTCTTCAAAGGACTGATCCATGATGCTGTGCACCGCTTCTTTGAGCAATCCTGAACGATTATAAGTTGGTATAACAACGGAAAAGAAAGGAGTTACCATCGCGCCCCGCTTAAAATGGTGTGCCTACTAATTTGGTCACCTGTATTGTCTGTTATTACTTCGCATACTTCAGAAGACAAAGCAAGCATATACAATAGTATGCATAGCACGTTGAATTATGTGATGCTTAACATAAATAAGAGCTCACCTGCTCGGTTTTTTCCCCATTAGCAACCGAACCCTCTCAAAATTACGAAACAATTCCACACAAATGCATACGGAAATGAAGTGGATTTTTTGTTTAGCTCCATTTAGCTGATCAACCGGATGCATGCCAAAAAGCGCTCTTGTAACTATGGCGACAGTATTCCTTATACTTCTAATCCACAAAGTAATCATGTCTAAATAGTCTTTTCTCTGAGAGTAGTTTCCACCGACCAATCGAACGGTTCTTCGATAAAGATTCCACAGAGAATTTCTGACGGGATGAGCCACAGAGGTATCATCTGCATAAAGCTGTCTGTAGCCATAAGTAAAAACACGCCGGCCCCACTCATTATCACCACCTGATCTTAACGTGTCATTAAATAGGCCTACCTTGTCAAAGATTTTTTTGTATGTGAAAACGTTGGCGGTAGCTCCATATTTATGGCTATGCACGTATTTCTTCTGTCTAAAATGCATGATGCTTTCATAAGTTTCGACAGCATTTGGCCTTTTCGGGTCCTTAAATAATGGATTTATTCTGCCCGCGACCAATCCGCAGTTAGGAACACGCAAAAGATTTTCTACTCCTTTCTCAATCCAATCAGGAGACGGGATACAATCTGCATCCGTGAATCCAATAACTTCACCACTTGCGCTCTTGACCCCTTTATTCCTTGCAGCATAAGAGCTTTTGATTTTTTGTTCAACCAACAACTTAACAGGATACTTTTGAATAACGCTACGAGTGTCATCAGTTGAGCCATTGTCTACAATTAGTATCTCATACCGTTTATGCGAATAGGTCTGCTTCAGCAGGGCCTCAATACAACTTCCCACCCTCTTGTCATCATTATAAACCGGCACAACAATTGAAACGAATGGCAGGCTATCAGCATCGGATGCCAAACACTTCCTCATGTCCGACGGCGATGTTACAACAGGATTATTTAACTTGAATGTTTTCTGCTGTGCCGGAACTTGTCTCTGTTTCATTTTTTTCAACTTCCACCTTTTCAAATGGGAATATTCTATGATCGTACGTACAGCAAGGATAGTTACTTTAGCAGTCGCTGGTATATTTCTACCAGCCTGTCATTCAACTTATTGATGTCATAGCGCTCTTGCACACATTTCCGTCCATGACGTCCCATTTTCGGCCAGATCTCAGGGCGCTTAACAAGGTAATGTAACTTATCAAACAGGGCATCTATATTCCTTTCCGGAACCAGGAAGCCGGAAACACCGTTCTCAATCAGTTCAGGAATTCCGCTATGTTGAGTACTCACAATTGGCAATCCCATTGCCATTCCTTCCATCAGCACAACTGGTATGCCTTCCTGATTACCAACTTTGGTCGTTACACTTGGGGCTACAAGAATATGCGCCTTGTTAAGGATTTTGATGACCTGGTGTTGCGGTTTCGAGCCAACCATATGAACCGTGTCAGTGACACCGAGTTCCATGGACAGGTCTTGGAGATGCCGTTTCAAAGGTCCATCTCCCACTATACTATATTCAATGTTTTTATTGACCCTTGCCAGCTTTGCAACAGCGCGAATACCATACTCCAAACCTTTCTTCTCAACGAACCGGGCAATGCTTACAAACCTGACCTTGCTGTTCTTGGGAAGCTGGCGTGGCTTGAAGGCAAACTTTTTGCAATCCACCCCCATCCTGTGTACAACAATTTTTTTTTCGTCACAGCCCAATTCAATAAGCAGGTCTCTCCAGCGTTTGCTGATCGGAAGAAAAATATCCCCTGTGTCAAACAGGCGGTCGTATATGTTTTTGCCTTGCTTTCGAAGCAACTTGGTAATATCAAAACCATGAAAAGTTGTGATCAGCTTTCCTTCAAGAAAGCCAAAATCCCGAAGCAGTCTGCCTCTGTTACCATTTGGCCCGAAATGGCAATGGATAATGTCGTAGGACGAACGCCCGACCAACGGGATTGCCTCATAGAGCAAACTCATCGAAGCAGCGCTTTTGCCATACTTGACAACATTCAACGAGCGTAACAAGGTTGCAGGTTCTTTGAAACCATTAGCAGCAGCCAATGTCAATCCCTTCAGTAAGCGTAAGAGTCGGCCGCGTGGTATGCTGCTTCGGTAGTACGTACGATCTAAGAGATAGTATTTCTCTATATCAGAATGTACGGCGGAATTGTTGACTGAACTGGCGGCATAAATGTCAACTTCATGTCCACGATCAATCAATCCTGTAATTTGATTTAAAATAAAAGTTTCAGACAGAAGTGGGAACTTTCCGACTATAAATAGAATTCTCATGCCATATCCGCTGTACAGTAGTATTTCTCTATTTCCGGCATTGACGATCTGCTTTCACAAAATTATCGACTGCGTATTGATACACTACACGATCTGGGCCACATACTGCTTTTATTTTTTCTTCTATTTCTTCAGTCACAATAGATTTCCGATATGACTCCGATGCCGGATTCCGATTCCTCTTTTCGAGTTTCAGTCTCACTCCAAACCGATTCTCAAACTGATATAGAAAATCTTCCTGGTATTCGATAAATCCTACCACATCGAATTTATGTAAATTCCTTTTCGCTCGATCGATAGCCTGTCCGGAAGTATAATCTCCAGCCTTGTTAGCGCCACCTAAGAACTTTACGTATTCGTATCCTTGGGATTGACCAAATGGTGATCTTAAGTGCATTGTTATGTCTTGTTCTATCTTGCGGTGATCACTGTCTTTGTGTCTATTGAAGAAATAGGATGAAATCCATCTTTTCACGGGGTCTCGCAGAACAGTAATAAATGCATGTTTACCATGAAATTCGCGGTAAGCTGTCTCACTGAAAGGGAAGTGTCCGGAAAAACATCTGTTGGTTTGTAGACTCAGAAAATACAAGAGTAAGTGCTCCCTGAGTTTTAAGATGGGATAGTCGTCAGTTGTATCGTACGGATAATCAGTTTGATTAATCAGTTTCACGACGTTTGACGAGGCCGGCGCGGAGAGTGAAACCGAACAATTATCTGTCCTGAGATCTAATGTTTGGTAATGACAATTAATTGCGTGATTGATTGACGTACCACCACATTTGGGAAGGTGTAAGAAAACAATATTTTTTCTCAAGCCGCCACGCAACATATTGTCGGCCCTTCTAAGCAAGGACTTGAGAGAAATCATATGTTTACCTCTTTTCCGTGATTGACCGGCAACCTTTATTATGGAAAACTTGAAGATTATACAGAAGCACTCTATTATAATTCTTGTTTCATTTTTCTCTTTTAATGTACCGTAATCCATAATATAAAGGATTATTCCAAAGAATACGGCGAATAAACGGAGGAAAATATTTGTAATTAAATCGATTTAAGACAGTCATATAAGCGATAAAACGTCCCACTGGTGACTTTACTGCCGATGCCCTTTGATAGTTCAGGCTTGAAAAGAAACGCATCCCTTCACTTCGTATTAGTGCTTTGTTTTTCGAAGCTAAATTACACATTACGTCTAGTAGTTCGAGGGAGTCTTCACACCAGTCTCTGACTTTCACCGCGAAGGTCATTTCGCCATGGTGTCTGCGAAAACTCGCCTTGATGTCTCTTATGTCTATTCGACCATATCTTGCAACTAATTGTACCTCTGCAATTACATCCTGAAAAAGATTGTGTTTAGATTTGAACCCACCAATTTCTATAAGGCGTTTAGTGTGAAATAGAGTGCTGCATAAATACAATGCCGTTTTGCCTGTAAACCAACCCAAAAAAAACTCTTCTGTCGAAAGTCCGACTACATCATTTGTTCGCTCTCTTATGACTCTTCCTTCCGAATCAATTATGCGGGTTCCGGTTCGTATAATACCAGTATCTTTACTGTGGTTAGCAACTGTCATGCAGACTTCGACAAAATCATTATCAATCATGTCATCATCTTGAAGTAGCAGGAAATAGTCCCCTTTTGCCTGTTCCAAACAATAGTTAAAATTGTTATTTGCTCCAATATTTTTCTTGTGCCTGAAGTACCTTATGCGCGGATCAGAAATGCCCCTGATAAAAGCCTCTGTGTTATCAGACGAGCAATTATCTGAAACTATAATCTCGATGTTTTGATAGGTCTGGTTCATTGCACTTGCGAGAGCTTCTCGTAGATAACCGTCTGCTCGGTTGTAAGTTGGAATGCCAATAGTAACTAATGGCCGAACTTTTTTAATCATTTTGTATTCTCGAATCAATAATAGTTTACAGCTCTCCGTAATTCCAGCAGGTGAGGTCTCTGCCAATAATCGCTTCCAACTCCTGTCTCTCCGGCAGATAAATGGAACGTAAGAACTCAATGTCGTTTCTCTTGATAACACGCGAGCGAAGAAAGTCAAACCTATCAAAGACCTTACCCACACGACTTCTAGCCAACCTTTTTGAAAATGAGGCTGCATAGTAATGCATCACAATTCGAGTCCAGCCCCAGCTCTTGTGAACAGGCTCATGCAAAACCTCCGGTTGGAAGTCTGTATCCAGGCCCAAAAAATCATATACACAACGGACGGTTTTCTCGGGTGACTTTACCACATCCTCCTCAAAAATAAGAATCAGAATTCGCTCCGAATGGACAAACTTCTTCCACAATTTCAGGTAATGGGCATAGTAACCATACTCCAATATGCGCATCTTTGGATATCGTATCGCGGTTTTCCTTAATCCCCAACCTTGGTGATATCCTTCCTCTTTTCATTCTTGTCATCCAATGCTTATATGCAGATACAGCTCTCCAGACTGGGTCTCGTAATATTGCTATTATCTTTATGTTTGGCAGCTCATTCGTAATCAGTTCTGGTATCGCAGGCAAGGAGCAATCTACCTCTATCGAACTTGAGGGATTGTACCAGAATGGAATGTTATCATATAGATAAGTTGTTGATGCCTCGCCAATAACCTTAGAAGAATCTAAGCCCTCAAAATGACTGTAATACCACTCTTTGCCTTTTCGATAGTTCTCGACCCCACCAAAAAAATGTATTTCCTTTTTTCGAGGCAAATCAGTTCCTGGATGCTGATCCAGAACTCGCCACAACCAGGTCGTTCCGGACTTTTGCGCTCCAATAAGCAAAAAGTCCGGCCGTGTGATGTCCTGTAATTTCATTGATAGGCCTTCATTTACTAATCAAAACTCTTAGGAAAAGGGGGCAATTGACACTTACCCCCCTTTTCCCAAATGCATCCGACTCCAACTCCTCATGGCGCAACATCAAAGGCATCGATTTCTATCCGGTACCCGCTTGATTCCGGATTTTTAGTATTGGTTACCTCGATCATAACCGTATGAGGGCCATAATCTAAACCGGTAATTGAATATGATCTCACCGTAACATTTCGGGTATCGCTGAACTGGTCAACATAGCCCTTAAAATCTCCGTCGATGTATACTTTGGCAATTCCTTGATCGTTTGACTCTGTTCCTATCCAGCTTACACCTGTCCCAACGAAGTTCAGAATAGCCTTGTTGTGAGCAAGATTTGAATGAGAAACACTTGTTACACTAAAATCATCATCCTTTAAAACTTCCCAATTTCCCCGATAATGTACAACATCTTGCTTATGTTGCTTGTTTTCGTATCTTATCGGCCTTGGAATAAGCTTCCAGGTATTGCCACCGTCTGTGGAATGAAACAGTTCTTCCCCTGCCCCATAAATGGTATTGTCTATAGAATATGCTGGTGAAAACCTGAGTAGTCTAACGGAATGGTTGTTAGTTATCAAATCATGACCGATCTCAGCAAAGGTTGCCCCACCATCAATAGTTTTAAATAATCCTCTCCCCTTAACACTAATAATGAGTGTTTCGTCATTATCAAAATTTGGAGATATTGCAATACCCCGTATAAGACCATTCCCACCATACGCCAAACCTTCTAATTTTTGCCAACTTTTTCCTCCGTCTCTTGTTCTGAACAGGCCCTCTGCAGTACCAGCAAAGACAATCTTGTCTTTTCCATAGTTGGGCGAAATAGCCAAACGACCCGAATACAATTGATGTCTTTCCGCAAATGTAGTAAGATTTTTAATAGGATGCCATGTATCGCCCCCATCTACTGTTTTGTATATTCCTTGAGCGAGAACACCTGCATATATGGTTCTGTCGGACGAGAAATCCGGCGATATAACCAGAGAGCTTATCCATCCACCATTTGCGTTCCAGATAGGAGTCCAATTTACACCCCCGTCCACTGACCTAAAAGCACCCTTATATCTTGTTCCGAGATATATTGTGCTATCAGACACAAAGTCTGGTGAAATCGCTATCACCAATGGAAAAGTTATCCTTTCTCTTGGTGCTTTTGGCTTACCAAAAAATTTGCCGTATAATTTACAAACAATGGACCTTATCCTCTTATGAAGACTGGGTTTAATTCTATCCCATTTGTTGCCTCTATCAGTCGATCTATAAAAAGCAAAGTTTGAAATTGTAAACATGGAGTTGTCTGAGGAAAAATTTGGTGAAAAGGCAATATCTGAGAGACGGCTTGACTTCAAACCCTTGTTAATCACTTCCCATGTAGTTCCCTGGTCATCTGTTATATAGGCTCCACCAAAGAAGGTAGCAATCGCAACGGTAGAATCATTTCTATATCCGGGCGATAATGTAAGGCCTACGATAGGTTTTGGTGACAATGTCTCCATCTGTGTCCAAACATTCCCACCATCCGTGGACTTAAACAGCCCATCAAAACCGCCTAAAAAGATTGTTCTGTCCTTTCCAAAAGTCTTAGATATTCGCAAATCCCTAAAGTGAGGGGACTTGAATCGAGGGTCGTCTGCTTGACGATCGGTAGTAACACCTGTGCTATATTTCTTCCAGGTTTTTCCACCGTCATCTGAGCGAAAAACAGCCTCATACCACGCACCGGCAAAGATGGTGGAATCTGTTTCATAATCAGGTGATATTGCAAGAGAAGTGATATGCTTAGCTGTTAGGCCGTTATTTAGCGCAACGTGAGAGGCACAACAATCAACTGTTTTTAGAACCCCTCCTTTTTCAGTTCCAACGAAGTATGTATTATCTGAGGAAACGTTAGGAGAGACTGTTATTGATGTAACCGCACCACCATCTGGAATTTGAAAATGTTTTCGCCAGCTTTCACCGCTATCAGTAGAAACGTATAGAATACCCTTAAGGTCGCCAACAAGGATATGGTCTTTCTTTAGTCCGGAAAAATAAGCGATGGCAGTTACCTTGATACTATTGTCTATAACTTGATGCCAACTTTTTCCCCCATTTTTTGACTTACAGAGACCCCCTTTGGTTCCGGCAGCTAATACGATTTCATCCGAACGATAGTCAGGAGAGACAGCTAATAAGCGAATGTTTAAATTGCCAAGCCCGTTGTTTACTTTAAACCATGAAGATCCTCCATCCTGCGATTTATATATCCCATCCCCTCTTGATGATATAAATAGGGTCTTGTCAAACTGGAAAGAAGGAGAGACTGCAATGGAAGATAACATAGATTCGTTATCTAAACCCCGTACTATTTCTTTCCAGCTAAACCCCCCGTCTGTCGACTTTAGCAACTTGTTAAGGATAACAATGAATAAAGTCTCATCTTGATCATAGCTTGGCGATATCTCTAAAATACTTATGACATCGTGTGGACTGTGGGCGAAGGTATCACTCACGTTAAAAATCAAGAAGACGATAATCAACTGGAAAACAATAAAGAGAGCTTTTTTAATCATTTTGTTTTCTCGAATTCAATAATAGCTTAAGATTCTTCAACTGATACTTGATATAAGATTTACAATATTTTTTTAGTAGGTGCTTCTTGGCCTTCTTTTTATGAGGGTTTATTGGCTCACTCAAGACTTTTAACCATAGATTAGTAATTGACTAGATGATCAATTATATCATTATCACTGCTTTGGGGACTCTCTGAATTCAGAATGAAACCCAGTAGCGTAATAGATTTGTCATCAGAAACAGCCTGGTAGGAATCTAAATCGGGGTGTACTGTTAACTTGGCCGAACTGTCAATTTTGATTCTCTTCCAGGAGTGAAATTTGTCAATAAAATTAGGTCCCAAGATGAATTGGGAGCGGTAGAGTAGGTTATTAATAATCGAAGCTGGTATCTTTTCATACATTTTCATATAAGGTTGGTGCTATCCGAGCAACGCCAATTGCTTTCAATATCTTCAATTCTATGGGGTTTCCAAATTTCTCTGCGATAAGTCACTTCGCATTTTGACAACTCGAGCGGGCACACCCACTGCGATGCCCCCATCCGGCACATCGCTCGTGACGACAGAACCGGCTCCAACCACCGCGCCATTGCCAATTCGTACTCCACCCAGCACAATGACGCCGAAGCCTAACCAAGCGTCGTCACCAACCGTGATACTTCCTTTTGTCTGTAATGGTTGTTTAATTATGGGTCGGTCCGGCGCAAGGCCGTGATCATAGGGATAGAAAGCACAGTTTGGCGCAATCATCACCCCGCAGCCGATCTGAATCGGCGCCACATATGCATTTAACTGGCACCGGGGATGGATACTTGAATTCGGTCCTATCGTCAGATAGCCGCCATGCCCGGTCTCAAGGATTGTATCTCTATAGATGTAAACCCGATCACCCAGTTCCACTCGTCCTCCGTTTTTTCTTTGAAAGATGACAACACGATCATCCATGAAAATGTTCGCGCCAAGCCGTAGATCAGAATGATAGATCGTTGCGCTGGCCGAAATATATCCTTTCGGGTTCATTTGGGCTAAGTAAACGCGTGCCTTGTGAGGGGGGGCACACCAGGTGGCGAGGCGAGTGGCTATCCGTCCAAAATTGCTTAATCCGGCATGATGCATCCAAAAGCGAGTCCAATGTTTCGTCAAGGTTCCGTTTGTTAGGTGGTGGCCCTTGCGGCGATGCGCTTTCATATTCTTACATGCTCCTCATCTTCTTGACGAAATCAACAAAGAACTTTAGGGAAGGCAGGATTCGCGGCTCGTGCATCGCCTTTGGACCGTTCAAGCACAATCCCTCTTAGGTAGCCAGCCCCCAGTATGATACCAGCCTTCTGGCTCATCCCACCAGCAACCATGGTCACCCCGGCCAGCGCGACGACGGTGTGCCAAAGTCCCGTGCCAGTATCAATGCCAATGCCCGGCGCTACCAAGATAACCAACAGAAGAATACCCGGGAGCAGATGACCTAAGCCCACTGTAAAGATCAAGGCATTGGGGCGGCGCAACGCCTCTATGGCTTCTCGGAAGGTGGCCTCACGCGACCAACTCAGATAAAGGAACCATACCGACAGGTTCAAAAGTACGCAGATCAACCCAATCATCGCACAAGGGTGTCCCACGGCTGAATCGTCCAGGACGACTGAGAGCAGCACCAACCCACTTCCCTTGCTGAAACCACTGGTCACAAAAAGGAGGGGCATTAAGGGCACGTTCCAAGCACTCACTGCACGGGCACGATAGACGATGAAGCCCTGGCTGATCATCAACGCCATGGCCGCCACGGCGGCCAGGATCCATACGACCGGGTGGGGAAAGAGCCAATCTATGACCGCGGCCGGAACGAAGATGGCCCCAGCCAGACACTCAAGGGATATCCAGGAACCGCTTATGTGGCGGAACAGATGGTGTCCTCGTAGAGGACGTCCGGCTTCGATTGTCAGAGCAAGGAATCCCAACGCGATGAGTAGCGGGGCCAGTAGCTTGAACGCAAAAGGTGGCGACCCGGCAAGCGCGCTGTCTTGAAGGCTAACTATCACAGAGCCCAGCAGATAAAAACCCGTGGCCGCTCCGCCCAGCGTGAAATTGGCGACGGCTGGCCAGCCCCATACTTTTTGCTTCCCGGTTTGAACGAGTTGCATCTTTATGATTCTCTGCACTCCAGGAATGGCATTCCATCTACGATATAGTAAACCGACGGATCGGTGCCCAGCTCTTCTTGAAGACGGGCCGTCTTGTTCTCTCGAATCAGACGCGATACCACGCTGTCGGGTTCGTCCAAATCACCGAAGTTCAGCGCATTGGCGCTGCAGGAAATCACGCACGCCGGGGAAGCCTCAGGATCAAGACCAGGCTGTAGCCCCTTCGCCAGACCCGCATCTACCCGCGGCAGGCAGAAGTTGCACTTGGTGCAGACGCCGATGCGATCGATGTTGGGATCGGCCAAGCCTGGCTTTTGCAATTTGGTTCCAGTCTCGAAATTGGATTCATCGTGGAAGATGGTGCGAGCCTGATAGGGGCAGGCCAGGATACAATAGCCGCACCCTACACACAACTCGTAGTTTATGTCTACGATACCATCGGGACGGCGGTAGGTGGCGGTGGTGGGGCAGACTTCCAAACAGGGGGGCTCGCCACAGTGCATACAGCTCATAGGCAGGAATAGCCGCTGCCTTTCGGGATACTCGCTAATTCCACAATCATTTACCCGCCGCCAGCGGTTAGGTGGCACCTGGTTGGTCTCCTCGCAGACGACGGTGCAGGCTTTGCACCCGATACACTTCCGTAAATCAATAACCATTCCCCAGCGAGCCATTTGTTCTCCGCCGTAAATGCCTCTTCCTAGTCCTTCATATCATGAGTTTCTTTATATGGTCGGCCATTCTAATTACAAGGGCTACGGTGGTAAGGACAGGGTTTGCATAGCCGCCGGTAGGAAAAACTGAGGAACCCGCTATGAATAAATTGGAGATGCCGTGAACCCGGCAGTTCTCGTTTACGACGCCCTTCTTGGGGTCAACGTGCATGCGAGTCGTCCCCATGTGATGCCACCCGCCGTGAAGGTCAGGGGGAGGTGTTTCGTCATGGAGTTCAATATGGAGTCGCCCGAGACCAGCACGACGAAGCTCTTCGTCTATTATCTCTTGCGCCCGAATGATGCTGCGTACATCTATGGGGCTCAACTGCCAATCTAACTGTATACGGTTTTGACCGAGAGCGTCACGCTCTCCCGTAAGGGTCACCCGGCTGTTTGGATTCGGTACTTGTTCAGTCATATGATTAAGTCGAAAAATCTCGATTTTTAGGGACCTTTTGAATTCACTATCGAATTTTCTCCTGACTTTCCTGTAAGCGTTTATGGCGATACCCTCGATGTCAGTGATCACATTACCTAAATGTTTGCTGAAATCATCCGGCATATCTCCACGGCAGATTGCCGAACGAAGCACCTTAAAAGAATCAACGCCTTTTGACGCACTACTTTGATAACGCAGTTTCGGATGAATAGAGACACAATAATTCAGCAATTTCTCGCGGCGCAGTACCTCCTCGGCAACAGTCAATTTTCCCATAACTGGTACCTTGTTAACCGTATGCACTTTGTATAAAGCTGTTGAAATGTTAAGGTCTGATGGAACATATATACCAGACCAGAGATGTGGGTGTTCCATGAAAAACCTGCCAACCAGGTCGTTTTGATTGCCCAGTCCAGCACTTTGAACATTGTTGGATAGCAACAGCAAGCGCGGAGTCTCGATGCCGCCCACGGCTAAAATGAACAGCTTTGCTGAGACCCAAAATTTGTTGCCCTGCAAACAAGCCACACGCAGGCGGGTTACAGTCTGCGCTGTTTCGGTTGCCTCTACTTCTACCACATTGGCGTGGAGATAGGTGGTAATATTATCCGCCCGCGTAATTTCGTCGCGGTATTCACTAAAAAAGAGGTCACGCGAGCCGAATTGAAAGATTGTCGTTTTCACTCGATCGTTGACAAAGGGAAGTCGAGGGGTCTTTACAGGATCCTCCCAATCCTCAACGTTATAAGTAAAGGGTCCGATCTGGCAGATAGATTGGGCTCGTTCGTAGAAGGGATCGAGATGGGATCTGCCGAAAGGCCAACCACTGTATGGCACCCACTCTCGTTCTTCAAAATCAATCTCATCAAGTGGTCGCAACCTGACACCAAGGCGATTATCACCTAGTGCAATAGTCCAGTAATGGCTCGTACCACCGAAAAAACGAGCGCGTGCAGTGTCCAGTGGGTAATAGGGGTGTCCAATGTTTTCGCCCCAGTAAAGTGACTGTGTAACTTTATCAGGTTCCAGGCCGCCACTTTCTAGTAAACAGACCTGAAATTCCTCACCTGCGCATTCGCGTGCGAGCGTAATCCCCGCTACCCCAGCACCTACAATACAAACGTCACTATCTATTGTCTGATTGTTAGATAGAGAACGGGCGTCGATAATCATTGGCCTTTCCTTTGACCATGGGTAAAATCAATTTCGAGATGCATGGACCGGAACTTCTGAAACATAAGGTTCCTAAACGTCTCATGGATCATATGTTCGACACATGACCTCAGGTGTTGCCAAGTGCACCAGGAGTCGTTGGGGAACGATGCCTTAGGCTGATGCTGGAAGGAGATACTTCTCGTACGGAGTACCGCTTAAGGCCTCTTCGACTTCCCCATAATTCGTAATTTCATTGCGAAGTTCACCCGAAGAGATGCGCTTCAAGGGTGGCATAGGTATATCAACATCATCTATCCCCAGGAAGTCGAGGACTATGTTCTTGAAAGCAGGAAGATCCGTCAGGAATTGTTCATAAGTGACTTCAATGTATGGAAGTCGTTTGTAGCGTTCGCGGTAGACATCAATCCTTTTCTGTAAACGTTCTATGTGCCCAACAAGATCCACGACATTCAGCGTTACCTGCGGTCTTTTGACCGTCCCTGACGTATGAGCTTGGCCTGTAAGACGTTTACGGACCGAAGAAACGTGGATCTTGAGGAGATTCTCTCGGATTAGATGTATGACGGATATGTTTCTTTTATGAATAAGACGATCTAGCCGTCTGATTTGATGCAGTTGCGTGTACATCACTTTAAACCCCACAGCTCGCTCTAGATTCGCACCGGTGCGTGGATGATATTCCAGCCAATTCGTGGTATCGGTCCATGGGGCCGAGTGGGCGGGGTTGTTGTACAGACTGTCCAGGAATTGATCGATGAGGCGGTCCAGCACAAAGTTGACAGGAATCTTAAATCCTATTCTGTTTACACATAGACGATACAGCCACTTTCTCAGAGGATGGTCCAGGCAGAAATGAGGCATACCGTCGTGGGCCTTGTAACGGTGCAAATAAAAGACTTCGGAGTGGCACCGTACTTGAGGATGGTTGTTCAGCCAAAGCGCAATTACAGTAGACCCTGTTCGCTGAGTGGCCAGAATGACGAACTTCCGTGGTTTCATAAGCCTGAATTCGGTGAACCGGCCCCTATGCCCCTCTCCTCCAACTGTCTCATTGCCTGGCGTCATTGGACGGCCGTTGCCGCTTATGAAAAACCAGGCTTTTCATCTTTGCCACATTACCATTCATGTACTTGTCATCAAAGTGTTTTACCCTTTGTTTCCAAGTTGGTTTGCGGTTGTGATAAGCGGCGATTCTTTTTTCAACGGCCCGCACCAAATCCTGGCGACCTATTTCCGCCAGAGGGCCAATCAGATGTTGGTAGCAGGATTCCACGTAGTCGTCGTGAATATTGACCTTCTTGAGGATAAGTTCGTCAGAAACGTCCTGGCTGGGAAAACTGTTTGTTTGATCGAGTGCTCCCAACGTAAGAAGTGTTAGCATGGTTCGAATGCATTTCTCGCATTCCCCACAATTGAACACGCCGGGTCGGTAGCGCCTGTACTGGTTACAGACCCTGAGGTGTTGCAGCGGTATTCCCCATTCAGCCACCAACTTGGTTTTAGCAACCCTTGACAAAGCAATCCCGTCATGCCGAATTCTTAAGTCGCCACTGCTGTAATGAGGGTCTAGCAGGGGATGAGACCCCCAGACTCCAAGATAGTGAAGATCAAGGGTCGCGGCTATGGAGACAACAGTCAATCGGCGAGCGAAGGCATGTGCAATGGCGGCAAGGGCGGCTCCTTGGAACTCGAACTTCCAGAAACGAAACCTGTCCTCATCAGCAGCATCTTCTTCTCTGTAAGGCAAATAAATATTGGTGTAAACAGGAATCAAAGTTATCCCAAGTTCCTGGGCCACTGGTAGCAGTGACTTCACTACGAGTTCAAAGATGTCAGGCCTGTCCTGTTCAAGCCCAAAGGCAAGCAAACCATCTTTGATAGACCAGGGGTGCTCTAAGGGAAAGTGGAGGCGGTTGGTCCGCAGTGTTGCAAAGGAGTCAATCCCGCCAGAGAAGAAGAAGCCTGCTCGTTCCGGGGTACGTTGCGCTGGCAAATGAGACCGCATCTTCGCTTCTATTCGGATGGGCTCCTGGTGGGGGTAGAACCAATGACGTAGCCAACTAGTGGCGGTGAGAAGACCATCCCACAACTCGGGACAAATTTCTGTGTCTATAAGGAGGCGTCTTTCTCCATAGTGCATAGCGGGGACAACACAAGCAACAAGAAACGCGTGCGGATTGCATGATAGGCTGTCAGCGAACGCGTGATCCGTTTCAAAGTAAACTTGGTGACGCGGGCGGTCACAGTCCTCCCAAGTCACTGTTGCCGAAACCCTTGACCGGGTGTCTCTCTGTTCAGATCTAAGGTTTTCAATCTTCATCTGTTTGCCTCTCGCTATCTTCGGAAGATGCTAGACCGTATTGAAGCTCACCCAAACAACGATTTCTTTAGCCTTGCAAGATTACCGTTCAAGAACCTCACGTCAAGGTGCTGGAGTCTCTTCCTCCAACCCTCACTATCTCCACGGTATCTGGACAGTTTCCACTTGATGATCCTTATAAGGTCATGACGCCCTCTCTTTTCAAGGAGCGGGACTAATTCCAGGTAGTCTTCATCAACCGTATAACTGACTCTGGAGATTGGCCTTTTAATGCCTACCCCTGACAGAAGCTGCTCACTAACGTCATTCCCCGGAAATGCCTTTGTGTCTTTCAGGACATCCAATGCCAACAGGGCTAACATAGTGCGGACACATTTTTCACATTGACCGCAGTTGTCTCCCGGCCAATTCGGCCCGCATACTTTGATATTTTGAAGGGCCACATCCCAATCAGCCACAAGCCGTGTTTTGTCCAGTCTGGACAGCGTCATAGCATCGTGCCATACCCGCAGGTCAACACTACTGTAGTTTGGGTCCAAAAGAGGGTGTGATCCGTAAGGTTTGGCAAATGTGATGTCGAGCAATGAAAGTCCGGGAATGCTATCGCTTGAGGAAATGGAAACGCCGGTGAGGCGGCCGGCCAATGCGTGAGCAACGGCGGAAAGGATGGCCGCCAGAGACATGTCAAACAACCGTCTTTCCTCATCCAAGCTCCTGATATTCGTGTAGATAGGAACAAGTCTTATTTGGGCGTCTTGAGCCACATCAGAAAGGGCACGCACCGCCCGCTGAAAAGTCTCGGGCCGCGTGTCGGATTCGATATTCTGACCGTATATAAGGATGCCATCCTTAATTGACCGGGGATGGGTCATGGGGAAGTGGAGACGGTTGGCGCGAAGGGCTGCAAGGGAGTCTATTCCCCCAGAGAAAAAGAGGCCTGTTCTTTGAGGCCTCGTTGTCGCAGGAAGAGTAGATCTGGCTTTGGCTTCAATACTCACGAGTTCGCGATTGGGTTCATAGTACCAGTGGCGAATCCAACTCATAGCAGTGAACAGTCCATCTCGCAACTCCGGGCAGATTTCCGCATCGATGAAGAGCCTTTTCTCTCGGTTGTTGAGAGCGGGCAATATGCACCCAACCAGAAATGCATGGGGGTTGCATGACAAGCTGTCTGAAAAATCT
This sequence comes from Deltaproteobacteria bacterium, assembly GCA_030272815.1. Lineage (GTDB taxonomy): Bacteria > Desulfobacterota > Desulfobacteria > Desulfobacterales > ETH-SRB1 > B13-G4. The sequence goes on along the minus strand of JAJSZT010000002.1, from coordinate 79,267 downwards.
GCCTCTGTTTCGAAGTATACTTCCTGAACAGGGCGGTCACAGTCCTCCCAGGTGACCGTGGCCGCCACCCTTGCCCTGGTTCCGTTGCCTTCAGATCTTAGGGTTTCTATTCTCATCTACATAGTCCTTGCCAATGCGACGGCGGGAAACGTATATGTTTGATAGCAACCGCGTTTTGACGGAAAAGAAGTGTTGTTTGTGCATGTTGTTGAACGCCGAAGAAGGCAGCACTTTGTCACGAATCCGAATCGTATTGCGTAGTCCAATCCAAAAGCGGCCTCACGACCCCTGGCATTGTCTTGACGAAGTCGCCGCGGGCCGAATCGCCATCAAGGCTGTCAATTACGTGAAATGCAACCGCACTGCGTTCGCGAAATTGCAACACGTTCGGATTCAACGTCAAAAGTTTACAGGTAACAAACAGGGTTCCTTCAGCCAGAAGATTGCCGGGTATCCAGACTGTGCTCACGTAGCGCCCTTTGGGGCGAGGGTGCTGCCTCCATGTGGGATCCAGGTCGACGGTTACAAAAACAGAGGTGCCTTGTTCGTTGCGCAAGCCGAAATGAGGCAAAAGCACTTGGCCCGACTTGAGCACCTCATACTCCATCTCAATACTAAGCTGCCGGCGGATGTCGACAGTGTCGGTAATACGACCATCCTCAGTCCGAACCCGCACTGCACGCAAGCGAGCAACAGGCCCGGCTGGTGCTTTCTCAGCATCAGGCCATTCGCGAGCGGCCGTTGAACCTAAGTCAGAGTGTAAGTAGGCACTGACAACCTGAGGTGATGGACCATCCTCTATAACCCGGCCGTCATGCAGTAGAATTGTTCGTTCGCAAAGGCGGGTAACGGCCGGCATGTTGTGTGACACAAAAAGGACAGTACGCCCTTGTTGTCCTATATCCTGCATCTTATTTAGACACTTATTCTGGAAATCAGCATCGCCCACTGCCAGAACCTCATCGATGATCAACACCTCCGGTTCCAGATGAGCTGCTACAGAGAAGGCAAGACGGACCTTCATTCCACTTGAGTAACGCTTTACGGGGGTATCAATAAACTTCTCTACGCCAGAGAATTCCACAATTTCGTCAAACTTTTGGTCCACTTCCTTCTTTTTCATACCCAATATTGTGCCGTTAAGGTATACATTTTCACGACCTGTAAGTTCCTGATGAAAGCCGGTACCTACTTCTAAAAGGCTTGAAACGCCACCCCGGATTTCGGCATGTCCGCTTGTTGGATTTGTAATTCTGGAAAGAATTCTGAGGAGAGTAGATTTGCCGGCGCCATTTCTTCCTATAATACCTACCACCTCGCCTCTTTTTACCTGAAACGAAATATCCCTCAGGGCCCAGATAATGTCAGAAGAATTGGAGTGTGACTTAGAACCGGAGTTAGGGTTTATATCGTCAAATTTATAAAGTGAACGATATTTGCGATAGTTTCTCAAAGGGCTTTTTATGAAACTAAATATGGCAGCACCAAAGCTATCGTGCATGTTTTCTTTCAACCCGATGCGGTAGAGCTTACTTATATTTTCTACCTTGATTGCTATGTCTCTGGAGTTCATAATCGTTGGTTAAATAGTTAAGTGGTTGAATGGTTAAATAGTCGAATAGTTGACTGGTTAAATGGTTGAATAGTCAAGTGGTCAAATCGTTGAATGGTTAAGTCACCTACTGGTTCGTTATTGTTTGGTCGCCTTCCGGACTTTCAGGTATTTGATATACCCATTAAGAATCCTGATAGCTGTCTTTATCTCTTGTGTCAGGCTTTCAACATAATTATTGTCGAGGTACTCACATTCCAGCGCCACATCAACATGGTCAATCAACTCATAAAGAGATCCTCTCGACTGTCGACAAAACTGAATATTCTCCTGATAATGATAACGGCCGTAACCTTCGGCTATACATGCTGTGGAGGATCTTGACGCCCGAATCATCTGATCAGATAATCGGTATTTTTCTTCTCCGGGGAACTCTTTACATACATCCCAGATTTTTCGTCTTATATCTCGACATTTGTTCCACACTTCTAAATCTCGAAAATCATCATACTGTTTCGTCATTTGGCGCTACTCCGTCACGACTGAACCATTTTACCAATCAACAATTCAACCATTTAACCAAATTTAGATTACATCTACAAATACCCGCTCCATTCGTTTGAAGTAGAATGCGCCGCTGATGAGGAGGAGGGCGGCTGTAATCATGCCCGGCCAGATGTAGGGCCACGGCATAGGTGTGCCGAGTAGACAGGCTCGATACCCTTCTATAACCCCTACAATTGGATTTAAAGAATAGATGATGCGATATGTTTCGGGAATGGATGATGCTGAATAAACGATTGGTGCTGTATACATCAGCATTCGAACAGCAAATGGCATTGCATGTTTCACATCACGAAATCGGATAGCCATTGCGGATAACCACATGCCAACACCCGCAGAAATGCTCACCATAAGCATAACAAAGAGTGGAAAGAGCAATAGGTTCCATGTCGGAACGACACGATAATAAAGAATCGCACCCAATATAATCAGCATAGAGATCCCGAAATCGACCAGTTTGGCTAATACGGAAGTCAATGGGAATATCAAACGGGGAAAATATACCTTTCCAAGCATATGTTGTCCCGAGATAAGGCTTTGACTTGATTGCGTCATGGCCTGCGACATGTATGTCCAGGGAATAATCGCAACAGTTGAAAATAGAATATAGGGGATCCCATCCGTAGGTAGTTTGGCAACTTTTCCGAAAACAATGGTAAAAATGAGTACTTGTATGAGTGGTTGGAGTATGGCCCAGGAAAACCCAAGTATCGTTTGCGCATACAAAACTTTAACATCACGCCAGACAAGGAAATAAAAAAGATCTCTGTATTCCTTCAGCTCTTTAAAATCTATAATTTGCCAGCCAGACCTAGGTTTGATAATATTAATTGGTGTATTGATTTCGCTGGATTTATTCATGATATCTTCCGCCTCGAGTTGAATCAGTCTTGATGAACCACCCTAACTACAAGGTACAATAGCCTGAAATCTCTTCACAATCATTGGAGGGAGGGCCAGCATACTTCAAAAGCTCCCTGGACATATCCTACGATTATGGAATCACGTCTACTACTGTTCCCATGGGTACTTGTTGAAGTCGTAGAAGTCATAAACAGGATCAGCCGCCTGAATCGCCTCCCATATTTCTTGGTCGCTCTTGCCTTCAAGGTAAGCCTTCAGATAAGGAACAAACCCTTTGCCGTCCGAGTTGTATAGGGTGTAGAACACGATTCCTCGGTTAAAGGTGTCCAGAAAGTAGTTGCCGCTATTACAACTGTCATATAACAACCTGGCGTACCCGAGCTGTTCTTTGTCAAGCTCCATCTCCTTCCGCATTACCATGGTTTTGTTACTATAATGCGGCTTGGGATAGTCGACGTTGTCTATGCTGTTGTCGTAAATCCTGGCGATAACGAAATTCTCTTTTGTTTCCGTGTGCGTGGCGCCGTGAATGTCAGTAACGGTCAAAGCCACGGTATAGTTGCCGGGAAGGTAGTAAGTATGCCTAGGATTCCGTTCAGTGGAGTCTTCTATCCCGTCGTCATCAAAATCCCAGGACCAAGACTCAATTTCGCCGGAACTTCTATCCTGAAACCGAGTCGTTTGAGGTATGGTTCCCTCTTGCCCGCTTGCAGAAAACTCCGCCTGAAGGGGAGGGGTTACATCTCCCACTGTTATGTAGCTGGTTTTTGTTTTCGTACTAGTTCCCATGGGGCCGGTAATTGTCAAAGTTACTGAGTAAGTTCCAGGGCTTGTGTAAATGTGGGTGATATCATCTCGAGACCCGTTTTCCCCTCCATCACCAAACTTCCAATACCTGGACGTGAAATCGCCGGTGCTTTCGTTGTCAAAGTCGACTTCCAAAGGTACCGGGCCGTGGCGATTTCTCGCATTGAAATCAGCCTGGATTATCTCTGGCGGATTGTCCACGTGTGTTACTTTTATGGCGTCTGCGACCACTCTTCCGCCGCTAGCATCATTGGTGAGGTCCACGGAGTATATGGAATTGTAACAGTTTCTCAAGTCATCACTGTCGTCGCTGGCGTTGAAGTTGCTATCTGCGACAAAAGCAGAGGCACCTGGAGGTCCTTCCACGTTGTCCACGTAAAAGGTGCCAGATCCATCGTTCCACTGGGCAAAACTCATATGGGTTATCTCGTCTTTTGATATGAAAGCCATAACGCCCGCACCCCCGGATGCAAGGGCACCGTTAACGTAGACGTCATAAGTGTCAGTGTCCAGATCACAGTCGACACGAACCGTATGCCACTGGTCCATGGCAAGATCGGCTTCCAATGTTCTCCATGCAGCGGAGTCATCATAGGCATTTCCAGGTTCACGAGCGATCAGATTCATGGTGCCGGACTCACCACCATTTTCCCGGTGGAAAGCCATAAACACGAAGCGCTCAGAATCCGCCGAGTTGGGTCCGTCAGCATTGTCCTCATCATCCCCAAGCATCATTAGGGCCCCTCGATCCAGGTCGGCGTTGTCGAGAATACTATCCACGTATATATCCCATTGGACGCTGAACTCATGGGTCTGAGGCGGACTGAGTGACTGGCTGAGGTAGGCACTCCCACAGAGGGAAGATTGTAGTTTGGCCTTCTTCCCGTCGTTACCACCAACAAGGTCCGTATCGAGGCTAAGCAGGTTGGGATCATGGCCCCTGCTTTCATACCATTCCGGCACAGGGGCAAAAGAGAATGCATCAAGCTCGTTCCACTGGCCGCCATCATACATTTGATTCACGACTACAGGCGTACTTCCAAGGCTGTGATTCACTATGTAACGGGCGTTATTTGTATTGGACGAAGAGGCAGACCACCAGGCGAACACATTGTAATCTCCGGGCCTGTCGATCATGAAGTTCCATCGAACCTGACTACTACCGTCACCAGCCGATGCGGAGTAGTAGTTCTCCTTGAAAAGCTCCGTGCCGGTCCGGATTGTCGTCCAGTTCCCTGTGGTTTGGCAGCGAGAGTACCAGGGCGTGGGATTGGTTATATAATACTTCCGATGGTCAGGGTTATTGGGATCAGGCTCACTGCCATCCTCAGAGAACCAGGCCGATCTGCGTGAATCCGAAAATCTCTGAATAGCACGTTTGCGAGGGCTTTCAACCTTATAATAGGTAGGATCTCCAGGAACTTGATAGGAGATGTAATAGTTGTAGGCTGGATCTCCTTTGGGATCTCCATGCACATACGGCATGATCGCGCTGGTTCCGTCTTTGTAGTTGATCCAGAAGTTGGGATATGTTTGTTCCGTTCGCAAGTACTCAAGACCAATACGGACAAACAAAGATGACCAATTCAATATCCGGTCATCGTCAATGTAGTAAACATCGGTGATGATCTCACTCTCCATTTCATCTTCCGTTGCCAACAAAGCGCCCAGTCCATAGTTGGAATGGCCTACAAGCATGACATGAGAGTCCTCTTCATACAGGGCCTGTTTCAAGGCTTCCATCTCCTCGGGAAAACTTACCACGTATGTCGTGAACAGCTCTGGGTTGGTGTATACCCATTTGCCATCATCCTCATATGCACCGAGATCTTGCATCATCGCAATGATCTTGTCTAGTAGCTCTATGTCGTAGCTTGAGTTGATCCTGGCAGCGTATATGTTCTCCGGGGGCAGGGTTTCTATGAAACGCGCTGCATCGGCACAGGTGCTGCAATCGCTTCTGGCAGCATTGATTACGACCCGCGCTGTGCCGGTAAATTCATAGGTGCCCAGGGGGACCCACTGGCCACCATTTGTTCGCTGGTCCACATTTAAGGTATCAAGCAGGGTGTTGCCGTCATAAATCTCAATAGGCACTGCGCTACATCGGCTGGAGTACTGGGTCCACCATACTGACACCAGGTAGAAACCAGAGGCAGGCGCATCAAATGAGTATGTTGCTCCAACATCTCTGCTGAAAAGCGAAGACCCGCCGTAGGGATCGGGGCCGCTGGAAGAATCCCACGTACCTGTGGAACTCGTGCCAGGGCCGTCGTTGTCTCGAAACACGGAATCACTGATATTCAAATCGAACGTGCCTGTCCTGGTCTCACCGTTTTCTTCATAGGTCATCGATACCTGGCAAGGTTGTTGTGTATCGACATCAAAGGAGGTAAGGAGGCCCTGTTGCGAGATATTTGCAAAGGCGGGGCAATTGACGGTGCAGTCGTCGGGCACCACCATAAGGATAGCCCCATCGGTGTAATAGGCCTTGCAGAGGTACTGAGCGGTGGAGTTATCGAGGACAACCCTGGGCCCGTCCACTTCAATATAGTCAAGTTCAGCAGGGGGCTTTGATATGAAGCGGGCAGCATCGGCACAGGTGCTACAGTCACTGTCTTGAGCCGTGATCACCAACTTGGCCGTTCCGCTCCCAAAGCCGAATGTGCCCAGCACATTCCAATCGCCGGCGCCGGTCTGTTGATCCACCGAGGTAGTTTTCAGGAGCGTGTCGCCATCATAGATGCTTACGGAAACATTGGTGCATCGGCTCGACCACTCGGACCACCACATGGATACTTCATAGAAGCTGTTTACCGAGGCTTCAAAAGTGTATGTTGCCCCCGGATCCTTGCTGTAAACGGACGAGTCACCGTACGGATACTCCCCGCCGGAGGTATTCCAGGTACCGGTCTCCGAGGTACCTGGTTCGCCATTGTCAATGATGATAATCACTTCTTCAACATAAATCGGGCCTACAGCGGCGCTTTGGACAGCAACACCGGGCGAGAGGCCGGTTTGAGCCACGGGCGTGACTTCAAAGGTGATTAAGGCGCCCTCATCGGCATCAACGAGTGAATAGGCTTGGGCTGTTGCACCCGAAATGGCCACACCCCCCCGCAACCATCGGAACAAAGAGGTGCCTTCAAGATCTCCATCGTCGTCAAAATAAGAATAGGCGCCGTTGAGCGTCTGGCCGACTTTTGCCGCGCCTGTGATGGCCACATTCGTGGCAACCGGTTTGACATTGGCAGGAGCTACGGGGCCTGCGGCCGGACTTTGCACTGCAACACCGGGCGAGAGGCCGGTTTGAGCTACGGGTGTGACTTCAAAGGTGATGAGAGCGCCCTCATCGGCATCAACGAGTGAATAGGCTTGGGCTGTTGCACCCGAAATGGCCACACCCCCCCGCAACCATCGGAACAAAGAGGTGCCTTC
>JAJSZT010000002.1:0-71942 GCA_030272815.1 Deltaproteobacteria bacterium | reverse complement strand
AAGATCTCCATCGTCGTCAAAATAAGAATAGGCGCCGTTGAGCGTCTGGCCAACTTTTGCCGCGCCTGTGATGGCCACATTCGTGGCAACCGGCTGGCTGTTGGCCTCGCCAGGAAAGACAAAACGCACAGCATCGGCACAGGTACTTGATGGGCCAGGTTGGGCCGTAATAGTTACGTTATAACTCGACCCGGATTCAAAGTAATAATCGTGATAATCGTCAAGCATGTTCCACTGGCCACCGTTTTGCCGTTGGGTAATATCAACCCTGGTTGTTCCCTCTGAGTGTTCGAAGTCGACCGGAACACTTGTGCTCCTGGACGGCCATTCTGTCCACCACATGGATACTTTGTAATAACCCGAAACTGTGGGGGCAAAGGTCCATGTATAGGTTGCCCCATCTCGGCTATAGAGAGAATCGGCGCCATAGGGGTTGGATCCACCAGAAACTTTCCAGGTGCCGGTATAGGAAGTGCTGGGGGCTCCATTATCAATGATAATTTCAGTTGGAATGGCGCCAACAACTAAATCTTGAGTGACCGCCTCTGACCAGATGCCTTCGTCATCCTGAACCTTAAAAGAAATGGTATGGGTTCCTTCGGTGAGAGACGATGTAGTAAAGGAAGACAAATTGCTAAGCCATCCATCAATGCTCGATTCCCACTGATATGCCTCAACAGAACCTTCGGCATCTGTTCCTTGGCCTTTGAATTGAACGGGTTGATCAGGTTCAGCCGGATTGGGAGTAATCGAATCAATAGAGGCTGTGGGCGGTGTATTCGCAGATATGAGCTTGAACCAAACCGCATCAGCACAGGTGCTGACTGTAGATCCGTTAGCGGCTGTGATGGTGACACTGCCGCTTACGTCAAAATAATACGTTCCAAAGCTATTCCACAGGCCGGCATTTTCAAGCTGGTTGATGCTTCTGGTTTCAATTCCATCCCTGTAATTAATATCAACAGAGATGTCTGTTCCCCTGGAAGGCCATTCTGACCACCACATCAAGACTTCATAGGTACCCGAGGCTTGGGAGTCAAACTGCCAGGTATACGTGGCTCCATCACGGGCCCATAAACTGTCAACGCCATAAGGGTTCGATCCTCCTGATACTTTCCAGGTTCCTGTATAGGATGTACCGGGATCACCGTTATCAACAATGACATCCGCAAAAGCGTCTAGAGCATTGAAACTCCAAAATACCAACCACCCCAATAATATAGAATAAAATAATCGCGTTCTCAACTTGCCAGTCATAAAGTACCTTCCTATTCTTTTAAGATTCAGTATAATAAAGGCATTTGGTCCTATTTAGCCCGTTCACGAAGCTATTTTTCCTGAAGATGTCTGTCTATTCTATTGACCGGATCAGCACAGGAGACCTTTGAAAAACGTCCTGCGTTTCCTTGAAAATCACAGCAACCCTTCTAAGGTGGTGGCAAGATCCAACTTCGGCGACCACCCAATTTAATGGATGAAATTAAATTTTACCGCATCAGCACAGGTACTTGAGGGGCCGGGTTGAGCTGTAATGGTTACGTTGTAACTCGACCCTGATTCAAAAAGATAATCGTCAAGACTATTCCACTGGCCACCGTTTTGCTGCTGGTTAATATAAACCGTGGTTGTTCCGCCTGAGTGTTCGATATCAACCGGCACGCTTGTGCTCCTGGAAGACCATTCTGTCCACCAGATCGACACTTCATAATTACCACTTTGTGGTGTGGTAAAATGCCATGTAAAGGTTGCTCCGTCGCGACTCCATACTGAGTCTGCTCCGTATGGGTCAGTTGCGCCTGAAACTCCCCAGGTTCCGGTTTGTGACGTTTCTGCATCTCGGTTGTCTATGATGATTTCTGTTGGAATGGCGCCAACAACTAAAACTTCAGTCACCGCCTCTGACCAGATGCCTTCGTCATCCTGAACCTCAAAAGAAATGGTATGGGTTCCTTGGGTGAGGGATGACTCAGTGAAGGAGGACAAATCGCTAAGCCATCCATCAATGCTCGATTCCCAACTGTAACCGGTTATTGCTCCATCTGGAGTGCGTCCATAACCTGTGAAAATAACGATCTCATCGATGACAGCAGGATTCGGTGTGATTGAAGCAATAACAGCTTTAGTTTGAGTTAATGATTCCAGCCAAAGCTGGGCCATGGAATGGTATCCAACGCCATTCGGATGAAGATTATCTATATATTCATCTTCATAACGATAACGATTCGTTGACGGGTCGTAGTAGTTAAAATAGCTATAAAAATCCGGAGGAGCTACAGATATATTGTTCAGTGGATCATTTACGAGCTCATCGATAACCTGATTATACTCCTTAATCCAAAGACTCTTTGTTCCTTGGTCAGGGTCTTCATATGGGTCGCTATCGGCAGTGCTCCCCAGAGCGATTGGTGGCTTTGCTAAACAAACTTCCTTTCCGGCATCGTTAATCGCATCTATGATCTGCTGCATGTTATCTTTGAATGTTCCAGGATATCCAGAATCACCGGGTTTCAATCCTTTCCCGCTTGGAACACCATCATTCGTTCCATATTGCACCAGACAAAAGTGGGCTTCGGTATGATTAGCAAGAATCGCTTGGATTGAAGACACTCCATCAGCAGAAGTAGTGCCGCCCACCGCTTCATTAACAATATTATGAGGAATACTTTTCTCAGTCGTTAAGAGGTCATTTAGTATAGGTGTGTAACCATGTCTGCTAATTCGTCCATCCTCTGAGGTATCGTCCGAAGGATCATCATCACCATAACCAGAGGTTATACTATTTCCGATGGCAACATAATAATCACCGATTCCTATCTGAATTTTTTGATCATGCGTGTATGATCCTGGCACTTCAGTGGATGAGTTATCTACAACAAAAGCATCCAAGGTATGTTCGCTTCTAGTAAGTTCTGCAAATACCACCTCATATGGTTCAGTAGTATCTATAATACTTTCTTCATTCGCTGTACCAATATCGAGTACAAATTCTATTCCCCAATCTACTTCTAAGTTGTTGGCATCTGCCCATACAGAAAGGTCCGGAGAACCCTGCAAATAATAACTAGGGGGAACGACAATATTTACAATAGGTTCATCAAGATAATTAAATCTTACCGCATCAGCACAGGTACTTGAGGGAGCTGGTTGGGCTGTAATAGTTACGTTGTAACTCGACCCTGATTCAAAAAGATAATCGCCCAGATTGTTCCACAGGCCACCGTTTTGCTGCTGGTTAATATAAACCGTGGTCGTTCCGCCTGAGTGTTCGATGTCGACCGGCACACTTGTGCTCCTGGATGACCATTCTGTCCACCAGATCGACACTTCATAATTACCGCTTTGTGTTGGGGTAAAATGCCACGTAAAGGTTGCTCCGTCGCGACTATATACCGAGTCCGCTCCGTATGGGTCAGTTGCGCCTGAAACTTTCCAGGTTCCGGTTTGTGACGTTTCTGCATCTCGATTGTCTATGATGATTTCAGTTGGAATGGCGCCAACAACTAAAACTTCAGTCACCGCCTCTGACCAATTGTTATCATTATCCATCACACGAAAAGAAATGGTATGGGTGCCTTCAGAAAGGGACGATGTAGTGAAAGCGGCCAAATCGCTAAGTAAACCATCTATGCTGGATTCCCATTGATACGCCTCAACCGTTCCATCCATATCTATACCATGACCCGTGAAATCAACGGATTGGCCCAATTCGGACGGGTTGGGCGCAATCGAATCAATTACGGCCGTGGGTAATGAAAATGAGGAAACAAAAGTCAGTTTGACCGCATCAGCACAGGTACTTGATGGACCAGGCTGGGATGTTATGGTTATGTCATAACTTACGCCTGCTTCAAAAGGGTATGTATTGATTACATTCCACTGGCCGCCATTTGCCTGCTGGTTGATCGGGACAGTATCCGTTCCTCCTAAGAATTCTATGGATATGGGGATATTCGTGTCCCTGGAAGAAGACTGCGTCCACCACATGGAAAATTCATAAGTCCCCGAAATCGACGGTGTAAAGGTCCATGTATAGGTGTCATTATTTTTGCTCCAAAGCGAAGTTGCTGAAGGGTCATCGGGATCCCATGAATTGAGATCGATAGAGACGCTCCAGTCTCCTGTAAAGGATGTACCAGGGTCCCCGTTGTCGATAATAATGTCCGCAAAGACATTGCTGGAACAAAGACTCCACAACAAAATAAAAACAAACATTATCGCATAAAAAAGACGCCCTCCCTTTTTTCTATTTATGAACATAATAAGCCCCTTTGAATTGTTGAGGTTTTTCGCATCTATTTCTGACGTCATTCATCCTCATATGAGGAAATCGCTTTTTGGTACCGAAACCATGGTTCCATTCAGCGACAAGGCGACCGCCACGGATGATGACCACTCGATAATGGGTATCACCTGGACGTTTGTTAAGCCAGCGCTTTGCGCCAGCAAGTTTTATGGGGTCAAAAGTGCCTCACTTGGCAATATGCGTGTCCATTCCAGGCCAGGATATGTCGATGTCAGCATTTTTTCACTCTTTAGTACCAAGTGTTTAGGCTGCAGAAAAATAGGAATCTTGCTCTGCCCGCAGTTTATCGCAGAGCCGTCCTGGAGGCAAATCCACGTCCAGGTATGTTATGGCCAAATCCCTTTTGACATCGCTTTTGAGGCGACACCCTTCAGATAGCCCCATTGGCAACAGGCTCTCGGCTTTGGAGACGTCGGAGTTTTCTATCATACCATAGCAGGTAAAACCACCTATGCCATCTATCACTTCGCCTGCCTTAAGATCGTATTTAGCGACGGTTATCACATCGCACACTGGACTACCAAGAGGCGCGATTGCAGCATCTTCAAAAAGCACTGCACGGGCTGCGGTCAGAGGCACTTCTAAATGGGGTAGATGGTAGGGAACATAAAAAACGTAAAGTGGTCCCTCACCCATCTTAAAGTATTTCATGTACCCTTGTCTGACAGGGTGCTCATTGTATCCCAGAACAAAGACGCCAGGCCCTGGTTCTGCGCCGAGTATATAATCGACCAAGCCCCCGTTGAGCAACTGATCTATTGGAAATAATTTAAGCGCTTCACTAACGTGGGTACACCGGGGACCGTACATGCCGCGCTTACCCACCTTGAAGCCGGTCGCGTTGGCCACGACTGCGTTTTCCATGGAGATCTTTGTTCCATCGGCAAACGAAGTGGCCATCTGGGGTGTAATATTGTGTTGCTCCGCAAATCCCTTTTGCGTTTCGGGATTCCGGTAATAATCCTGGAGACCTTTAATGTTCCCGGCTAGGACTGGTTGATAACCGATGGTTTTCACAAAGCGGAACAGATTCATCATGACACCTGGCTGGTCGCCGTCGGCATTGGTGATGACCACCCCCGCGCGGTCTGCATATACTTTAAGTATTGGTCCTACAGTAGCGTCCAGCTCAGCATTCATGAGAACAACATGTTTTCCGTGCTCTATGGCCGTCATGACACTGTGGGCGCTAAACTCAACGTGGCCCGTTGCTTCAATTATAGCGTCGATACCATCTGCTGCGCATAGTATCATTGCATCATCAGTGATAGCGTAATGGCCACCTGCGACGGAGTTCTCTAATTGAGCGACTGTTTCTACTTTTGTGATCGAATCGACTCCCGCCTCTCGGTAAGCTCGCTCCGCTCCAGAGAGGGTGCGATTCGAAATTGCCACTACCCTCATTCCCCTAATGTATTGCTCGATTTGGAGTGCAATTCCGCGCCCCATATAACCCGCTCCAATCAGGCCCACCCGTATGGGGTTGCCTGCTTGTTCTCGCTTTTCCAATGCTGTGTCCACAATAATCATGAGTGATCCTCCATCTGCCGATTTGTGATTTGGACGGCTTTTACCATGTCCTCGGGTGTACCAATATCGAGATAACTACCATTGCTAAAAAGTACCGTATCTATATAAATATCATTGTTCATCGCAGCTTGAATAATGTCGCCTACAAACAATTCTTGCTGTTCCTCAACATTGTTGCCAACTTTGCTCCTATCGTTTGTTTTTAGGTTGGCTAAGACATATTCATGCATGAAACGGGTAAAATCTGACGTCCAGACAGCAATAATCCATGTGTAGCGCAGATGTGTCTGGGCAGGTTTTATTTGAATTTCGCGAATCCGGCCATCAGCATCCATGTCCACCATGTCCATTTTGTGGGGTTGATGGGCCGGGAAAAGTCCCAGCACTATATCTGCATTCGATTGCGCTTGCTTTTCAAGCAATGTCACAAAGGCATCGTCTGGTTGAAAAATAATATCGGGGAATCCAAAAGCTACCATCGCATCTTGCACAAAAGGGTAGGCCTGGTCTAAGGTGTAAGGCACACCAAAAGGTAAATCCATCATTAGGTAGGCCAAGTGGATATCCAACATTTTGCCATCGGCTAAATAGGCTGGAATATCCCATTTGCCTTCTCGTAATATGACATACGCCTTTGTAACATCTGCCAACCGCATTTTCTCCAGCAAATAATGACATGCCACTTTTGGGCGGACGCTACCCTCCCTGTCGATGGAACGAAATCCTACGGGATACAGCTCTTTGCTACAGGGTAACGGGGCGATTCGGGTTGCTTTCCCGCCCGCCGGCAGCAAACCAATTAGTTTCCGTCCAGAAACGGCCTTTTTCCGCAATGTTTGCGTCAATCTGCGGGGTTGTTTATGCGACGTACTCAACGTACGCCTCCGCACAATCCCTTGATTTTGTTAGCCTTGCTAAAGGATAGTAATTTCTGGTTCGGAAATTGGGTAGAGTCCATATTCAAAACAACTTTCTCACAGCAAATAGTCTGGCCAGTTTTTATCCTTTTCAGAAATCACCAAATTATCTTTTTCTGGCCACGTAATGTCAAATGCCGGATCATCCCAACGCACACCCTGTTCCGACTCTGGTGAGTAGAACTGTGACACCTGATAAAACGCCTCGGTATTGTCAGTGAGGGTTTGATACCCGTGGGCAAAATTTTCAGGTATGTAGAACATTGTGTGATTGTCTTCAGTCAATTCTACTCCTACCCACTCTTTGTAAGTTGGTGAATTGGGGCGCAAGTCAATAGCTACATCAAATATACCTCCTTTAATGCAACGAACCAGCTTGGCCTCCTCACATGGCGACACCTGATAATGCATGCCGCGTAGGATGCCCTTTTTTCGGCTAAAAGCGATATTGGCTTGAACCAGGTGTGCGTTCAAGCCGTGTGCTTCAAATTCCTTCTTGCACCACGCACGGGCAAAAAAACCACGTTCGTCTTGCCGCTTTTCAATTTTGACGACAAAGGTACCTTGTAACTTAGTTTCCTTGAAAATCATATCGATACCTCACAGGCCTATGCCTTCATATCTGGTTACGCTGGTTTTGTCCAACATTCGACGCCCGTCAATAACCACCGGTTGTGGATTTAAATTAACCAATAAGTCAGGAAGCTTTCCAATCTCCTCCCAGCGTGTAAGCAACACAATTGCCTGAACATTCTTAACCGTCTGGCGCAGATTATCACTGTAAGCAATATGATGATTACCGAAAAGTCTTTGTGCCTCGCGTTGTGCTACTGGATCGTAAGCATTAATTTCCGCACCTTGAGCAAGCAGTTCTCGGACAACCGGGATTGCGGGGGATTCTCTCATGTCATCCGTGCCTGGTTTAAAGGCAAGACCTAAGATTGCGATGCGAACCTCCGTCAAGGAGGGAAATCGTTTTTTCAAAAGAGACATGACCTGGTGTGGCTGCTTTTCATTGACCTGCATGACCGCATCAAGCAATTCCATTGGTCTGCCGACTCGCTTGCCATGAGCGATCAACGCCTTCACATCTTTCGGAAAACAACTTCCACCAAACCCACAACCAGCTTCAATATATGTGGTAAATGATGGAATAATACGCTTGCCATTGCGCATGATGGGACACAGCCGTTTATCCATGTGAACGCCCTTCATAACATCCACCACATCGATGTCGCCTATGGCAGCGCAAAGGTTAGCGATTTCATTTGAAAAAGATATCATGGTGGCCAAAAGAGAGTTAGACGTATACTTGATCATTTCGGCAGTCTTATTATTGGTTCGTAGTTTATCCACCCCTTCAAAGGGGCTATATAACTCCTCAAGGGAATCGTGACTCTTTTTGTTTATAGCTCCTATAACGATTCGATCCGGGGATAAGAAATCCTGGATAGCTTTTCCCTCTCTCAGAAACTCCGGATTCATTCCAACCCCAAAGTGGGTACCAGCTTTTTCCCCTGAAGCCTTTTCCAGAATAGGGATCACCACTTCATCGGTAGTGCCTGGCACTACAGTGCTTTTTACGACCACCGTATGGTAACTGGCTTTGTCTTTAAGTGCTTTTCCTATCTGGCGAGACACTGCTTCAATGTAACTGAGGTCAATTTTTTCGCCGTCAAAGGGAGTCCCTACTGCAATCAAAGAGATTTCTGTTTCAGCGACAGCTTTATGAAGATCTGTGGTCGCTTGAAGATTTGCATGGATGTTTTTTCTTAATAATTCTTCAAGGCCTTTTTCGTAGATAGGAGGTATGCCGTGGTTGATTTTGTTAACCTTTTCCTCATCAATATCCACACAGAGTATCTTATGGCCTTTTTCAGCCAGACAAACACCTGAGACTAGTCCGACATATCCTGTGCCTATTACGGAAACTTTCATTAGGCGTCCTCCGCATCACGATTATCATAATACCAAATTAACGAACGCCTCAAGCCTTCCTCCAGTGGAATACTTGGATCGTAATCTAAATCGTTTCTGGCTTTGGCTATGCTCGGGCAGCGACGGCTCGGATTATCAGCAAGATAGTCTGTGTCAGCACTGAGCTGGCGCACCACTTTTCCTTTGTGACCAAAAAGATTTCGTGCAAGGTCCACAACTCTCGCAGCAAGATCTGCTATGGAAATCTCCGGCTTCTCAACTCCTATATTATATGCCTCGCCTTTTTGCCCTCTTACCAAAATCTTATAGTAACCGACAATGGCATCAGCGACATAACAGAACGTCCTGGTTGGAGATCCATCAGAGAGCATGACAATGTCTCTTTCGGCCAAAACATCCCGAGCAAAATCAGGGAGTGCTCTCCTGTCTGTAATCTTTAACCCGGGGCCGTAATTGTTAAATGGCCGCACTATCTTAATGGGAAGATCATATTGTCGAGCAAAGTTCACGCAGAGGGTCTCACCGTAGCGTTTGGATTCATCATAACAGGCCCGCGGCCCGGTGCAAGAAACATAACCGTAATAGGTTTCAGGTGTAGGAATATTTTCGGGAGAGGAATTGCCGTAAATCTCACTGGTTGAGAAGAACAGGAAACCTTCTATTGGCTTATTTTTTTCTTTCTGCTGTCGGCAATACCCCAAGAGAAATCGAAGACCTTTAACGTTAGCATCCATCGTTTCAATGGGATGCTTGCGGTAATATGTGGGGGAGGCGATAGAAGCAGCGTGAATAATATACTGAAAATCCTCGATATCCTGCGGCAGAGGGCACGTGATGTCATGCTTGATTAAGGTCAGGTTTTTATTCCCTTCCAATTTGGTTAGCCAAGGGGGCACGCCACGAATATAGTTGTCGTATACCGTTAGTCGGATATCTTGAGCTTCTTCTGCTCTTTCATTCCAGTATAGAATAGACTGGACCAGGTAATAGCCAAGAAATCCAGCCCCTCCTGTTATAAGAAGCTTTTTGCCAGCGAGACGGGCAAGTTCCTCTTTTAACTTGTTGTAAATATATTCTAAATCTCTATTAATGACGTCTTGAGAAGTTCTCATAATATATCCATCAATTGATCGGCTAATGTATTATCGACTCACCAGACTTTCCACGGTGGGTTGCCAGAGTCCCAGAGCTGTTCCAGATACATTTTGTCACGCAATGTGTCCATGGGTTGCCAAAATCCATGGTGCCTATATGCCGCAAGCATTCCGTCGCTTGCCAGCATTTCCATTGGCTCGCGTTCCCAAACAGTCGAGTCACCTGTGACGTAGTCCATAACACCATGTTCTAGAACGAAAAAACCTCCATTGATCCAGGCGCCGTCTCCCTGTGGCTTTTCTTTAAACGTGGAAATTTTGTGTTCGTTTCGGTTTAAGTTGAACGCCCCAAATCGGCC
Source organism: Deltaproteobacteria bacterium (assembly GCA_030272815.1). Classification (GTDB taxonomy): domain Bacteria; phylum Desulfobacterota; class Desulfobacteria; order Desulfobacterales; family ETH-SRB1; genus B13-G4. Next base: position 61,801 of record JAJSZT010000002.1, on the reverse strand, counting down.
TGGGGGTTTTACCGCGGTCAATGTTGCCAGGGACTTTTGCTCCCGGTGAAACCCGATTAACTTTTCTATATTCACATTGCTGACGCCGTCTCCGTACGTCAAGCAGAAGGTCTCATCACCAATGTACTCCCTAATCCGCCTAAGCCGTCCTCCTGTCATAGTGTTTTCGCCTGTATCCACTAATGTCACTTTCCAGGGCTCAGTGCCGTTGTGGTGAACCTTCATGTTGTTATTTCTCAAATCGAATGTGACATCGGACATTTGAAGCGAATACGTAGCAAAGTATTCTTTAATGATATATCCTTTGTAGCCTAGGCAAATAATAAAATCATTAATACCATAGGCAGAATATATTTTCATAATATGCCACAAAATAGGCCTATCACCAATTTCTACCATGGGTTTCGGCTTTACACCAGTTTCTTCAGATAGGCGAGTGCCGAAACCTCCTGCAAGGATAACTACTTTCATGATACACCTCAATCTGCCTTAATGATGTTACGCTGCTTTATTAAATAGACCACGTGTTCTGCGGCTGCTTTTGCGTCTTGTTTATAAGCGCGGATTACTAAGTCAGGCTGTTCAGGTGGTTCGTATGGTGCCGAAATCCCGGTAAATTCCTTGATGACTCCGGCTTTGGCTTTGGCATAAAGACCTTTCTGATCGCGTTTAGAACAGGTCTCTGATGGGCAGTCAACATAGATCTCCAAAAACTGTCCATCGTGAAAGAGGGACCGGAGTTTTTGGCGATCTTTGCGATAAGGAGAAATAAATGCCGAAAGAACTATGATGCCAGTGTCCACGAAGAGCTTTACCATTTCGCCGATACGGCGGATGTTCTCTGCTCTATCTTCAGGCGTGAAGACCAGGTCGGAACATAGCCCGTGACGGACATTGTCTCCGTCGAGAGCATAAGTAGAACAGCCTTGCTGATGTAATTCCTTTTCTACAAGGTGTGCAATGGTTGATTTGCCGGAGGCCGAAAGGCCTGTGAACCAAATAACTGCTCCCTTGTGACCATGGAGGGTTTCCCTATCCTCGCGGCTGACATAACCATTAAACCATGTCACATTGTTCTTCTTAGTGATAGCTTCCGTCATCATTAGTCCTTTTTTTTGCATCCTCCCGATATCATCTCCACACCATGTGCAAACATAGCTCCGCCCCTTGACTTACATGAGAAAATTATCAATAACTTGTTGTTATAATTAAATAAAAAGTGCCAACACGCTCTCTGCGTTATGTGGTATAAACAAAACCGGTTTAAGAGTCAAGAACAAAAGGGACAATAACAGTAACTCTAACAAATGCCTGAACGAAAACTCATGTTCAGACAAAATCCGATTTTGTATTTTGATTCAAAGCAAAAGTTGTGCCATGAAAGAAATTCAGTGATTTAAAAGAAATGGTTGCTTGTTGCTGTATGCAAGTTTATTGGGTTAACAGCCCTAAGGACTAAGCGTGAAAAAATTTTTCATGAACTTGAACTGCAAAAGGCTGTTTCACGTTTGGAATTCAAAATGGGAAGTTTGTTACACACATAAAAGCGAAAAGTTTTACACATTATGTAAAACGTTTCATATAAAATGTTGTTTAGAAATTGGAGGATTACGGCAATCCCTAACTCTCTTAATTCAATAGCGTCCTGTCATCTATATAGTGTCGCAAATATGGCCGTCATTACCGCGGAAGCGGGAATCCAGAAGCACCGAAGTAGTCAGAAATACTGAATTCCAGCCTTCGCCGGAATGACGAGTGCCTGGTACGATATTTCACGCGTGACACGACATTATCAATGTGGCTTAATTCCCAGTTCTTTGATTTTATAGTGGTGTGGTCCGGTTAGTATCACGGCATTTGTTCAAATGGCCAGCATACCTATGCGCAATAGCCTTAAGCAAAATTATTGTTACCAAACTTTTTTCGTTCTTTCGTTTTTTGTTTAAAAAAATTTTGTTCATAAATTAAGGAAGCAATAATGATGCCAATGTTTATATAAAATGTCTGTATTATTTTCTTGCTCAAATATTTATATGAGTATCGAGAAGTTATATAGAAAAGGGAAAAAGCTGAAAATAAATTCGGAGGGGTATGTAACAATTATTTAGGAAATTTATAAATTAAGTTCGGCAAGTAACATGCCAAATTGGCTTGGCAGGCTATTTATCTGATTTTAAATGCTTTTTTTGCGTTGGCTCAGATTTTAAAGGAGATCTTATGAGGGAAAATCCATACAGACGGGTCAAGGGAAATACCTAACTGGTTGTAAATTTAATGTTTTTATATAGAGGATATTTCCTACACCCATTTTTTTCAGTCGCCAGGAAAATAGCTTCTGTTTCACCTGCGCTCAGGTTCATCGATACAGTGTGGACAATGGCTACCAACTTAAGCCGGGACACTTTGTAAATTCAACAGGTTATTTGAGACCGTGAACCGATAACTGTAAACCGTGAACGGTTACCATATTTTGTATGGTTAAAAACTTTGCAGGGACCACCTAAATCTTCAAATCAATGCCGACAGGGCAATGATCAGAACCATAGACATCGTTATCAATAAATGTTTCCCTGAGCCACCCTTTATCAATAATATTCTGCGTTACAAAGAAGTAATCGACACGCCAGCCTGCATTATTAGCCCTGGCATTGAACCTGTATGTCCACCATGAATATTTTACTCTATCCGGATATAAATATCTGAACGTATCTACATAGCCGTTATTAACTATTCTATCCATCCAGTCTCGTTCAATTCTCAGAAAGCCGGACCTTTTTTCATTTGCCTTCGGGTGTTTCAAATCAATCTCATTATGAGCGGTATTGTAATCGCCGGCTATTATCAAGCATTTTCCTTTATCCTTATAAGCATCAACATATTCAAAGAAATCCCTGTAAAAATCAAGTTTGTACTCAAGTCTTTCCTCGCTCATCTGTCCGTTTGGAAAATATATATTAAAAAAAATGAAGTTTTTAAAATCCATTTCAATAATACGCCCCTCATCATCATATTTTGATACGCCGATACCATATTTAACATTCCGGGGTTTTATCCTTGTATAAACCCCAATACCGCTGTATCCTTTTTTGACAGTGGAAAAAGACCAGTATGATTCATATCCTTCAATATTCTTCATTTCTTCTGTAAGCTGAGGTTCCTGAATCTTTGTTTCCTGTATAGCAACAATGTCTGCATCCATATTCTTTAAAGATTTATGAAAATCCTTCTTCATCACGGCTCTAAGGCCATTAACATTCCACGAAATCATCTTAATATTTTTTTTGCCCATGATTAACTCCTAAGACTGAAGGTGGAAGGCTGAAGACTAAAAACTGAAGTTCTATTCCACCTTCAGCCTTAAACCTTCTACCTTCCACCTTCCACCTTCCACCTTAATTTCTTTAATTCTTTCCAAAACCGGCGGATGTGAGTAGTTTAAAAAAACATAAAACGGATGCGGGATAAGGTTTGAAAGATTGTTAACCGAAAGTTTTTTTAATGCATCGGCCATGGATTTAGGATCTTGAGTGGTTTCCACAGCAAATCTATCTGCCTCATATTCATTTTTACGGGAAAGCATTTGCATTAAAATTCCTGTAAAAAATTCAATGGGTGAGTAAAGCATGCTAAAAAAAATAAGTCCCGCATAAACAGATTTTTGGTCCATGTAAAAAGCATCAAAAAGCCCCTGATATGAAACAAATATAGATAATAAAAAAAACATTATCCCCATCTGGATCACACCGATCAATATTCTCTGCAATATATGTTTTTTCTTAAAATGCCCCATTTCATGTGCAAGCACTGCCACCAGCTCATTCACAGTGTGCTGTTTAATTAATGTATCAAACAAAACAATCCGCTTGTGCTTGCCAAAACCTGTAAAAAAAGCATTAGACTTGGCAGAACGTTTAGAGCCATCCATTACAAAAACATTTTCAAGGGAGAATTTTATAGAACGCGCATATGACATGATAGCATTTTTCAGGTCTCCATCTTCAATAGGATTGAATTTGTTAAAAAGAGGCATAATCCATGTTGGTGCAATAAATTGAATAACCAGCATAAATATTGCTACCGCTATCCAGCAATATAACCAGGCATTTGCCCCGGCATATTCAAAAAAAGCAAGTATGCCTGATAGAAGAGGTGCGCCAAGCAGGACTGATAATAAAAATCCTTTTATTATATCCATTATAAATGTGGACCATTTAGTCTTATTAAACCCAAAACGCTCTTCAATAACAAATGTAGAATAAATGCTGAAAGGCAATGATAAAATTGCTTTAAATAAAAGCAATAAACCTATATATAACAGGCCTGTCATGATATATTCAAAATTCCAGGATCGTACCCATTGATCTAATACTGGAAAGCCTTTTCCGAACCAGAATATCAGGATTAATAACATATTAAAGGAAGATGTAATCCATCCGAATTTTGTATTAACACGCAGATATTCCTGAGACTTGCGATAACTGTCTGCGTCATAATAGCCTTTGAATGATTCAGGGAGTTCTGTTTTTAAACCCTTTAGATTCAGTATATCAGCCAATCCACTTAATACAAAGTCAACAATAATAGTTATCAGAATAATTACAGCTATAAAGTTCATAAATAATCCTTACTTACAATCCCTTTATTCTCTTATCCCTGGGAAAGGAAACAGAAAATTCAAATTCGATTGTTTCAGTTTTTTGTGGAGGAAGGTTGAGTTTCCATTCGAGAAGACCGGGGCTTCCATCTTGAATATCTTCTTTAGAGACAGGTTCGGGAACAGATTTTACCAGTTTAACCTGAATATCCGCATGCTTTGGGACTGGAACCTGATCATGAACAATAATTGTCTTCTCCTCTTTCATAAGATTCTCTAAAGTAATCCTGTACATAAATTTATGGACTGCTTTTTTCCCAATAAAAGACTTGTCAGTATCTTCTCTTATTAACCTTCTTTCAACATGTATCCGCTCATCCACCCCGAGATGCAAATCAAAACTTTTATTCAGGGGAATAGTCTCAATTCTAGATTTACCAATATAATCTTCCCCTAAAAATATACTGACTTCTCCCTGCAAAAATGGATATGCTGTTGCATTAACTACCTCTGCCTTCAAAAAGGCAAATTCATACAGCTTTGGCGTACATATATAGCTCAATTTTGCCTGGAGATCTTCCTGGGTAATTGTTGTCTTAAAAGGTTCGCCTTTTCCGGGTATTGTCTCTCTTTTTTTGATATTAAACGTAACAGATGTGCCTCTTGATTCAGCATATGCTGTTTCCTTTTTTAATTCCTCTTGAGGTGAAGATAGCTTATAGGCTTCCTGCATAACCGTATCAGCCATCGCTCTTTCCCTGGCTTGCTTGAAAACAGATTCCCGGAAATCAATATACCAGGGATCTAATTCAGGCAAAAGTCCTGAGATATGTGGCTTGGCAGTTGACAGCGACAGTTTAACATCCTTCCAGTCTTCTCCTGTTTTCTGTGTAATTATTCCATAATAATTTAAGCAAATAACTGAACTCTCCGAATCAACTCTGACATCATAAGCAGGAATCCACCTGGCACCAGGGATGAGATAATTAATTTCTAAAGTCATTCTACCTTTACCGGCAGCCTCGATGTCAATTTCTACAAGCTTTTTTTCAGGCAATCTTTTGCTTCTATATCTATTCAGCTCAGCCTCTAGAGCCTTAATCTTTTTGAGAAGGCTGCGTTTTTTCTGCTCAAATAAAATTGTCTGCTCATTTATCCTGCCAAGTCTTTGATATATAAAATCTAAAACCTTATCCCATTTTTTTGTATCAGCTTCTTGAATATAAAGCTCTCTTGATATTTTTTCTGAAGTGCTGATCTTGATTGATTCAATAAACTTCTTCTGGGTATTCAGGCTTTCCAGAGTATCTTCTAATTGCTTTTTTCCATCATTAAGTTTTTCTAATTCTCTGCGCAATTCCTCTATCTTCTTCTGCTGGTGCTCCTGCAAAAAGATCCTTTTCACCTTTACTCCACTTATTTTTGCCTTAACACTTCCCTGCCCCATAACTCTGACAGAATCATCAATTATATATGCAGGCAGATTATCAATTATTAGTTCCTGCTTACCATTAACCAAATCAACATCTGCCGTTCTAGTAATCATAGCGCGATCCAGATATACAGTAACAGCATCAATTCTTGACTGGATAATTTTTGATGCCCACACTACTTGAGGATTAATATAAACAATCAAAGACAATAAAACGAAAAATATAATCTTATTTATAAATTTCATGCTGACCTCCTTTTAATCCTTACATTATGATCATCCTGTGAGACCTTTGCAAAACGCCCAATTTCGGCTATCATATCAACGAATTTTCTGTAATAATCCTTTAAACGCCCTCGCCAAAGAATTGGAAAAAGGCTCCTCTCCGATCAAGATATCCCATGCAAACCTGGTCAATATCCTTTTTTTAGGAGCAAGTTCTTTCTCCCTTATAAATTTACGCAAAAGAAAGTCAGATATGCTTGCAGAAGGAAGAAGAAAGCTGTCTGTCAGCATATAAATTGTCTTTCCGATTAAGTTCTGAAAACAGAGAATCTTTTTTAATTTTGCAAAATAAAGCCTTTCAAGACCCTCTTTATGAAAACCCCTTTCTTTAATTGCTTTTGCCAGAAATTCTGCTGCCCATAGATTAGTATAAAGTCCGCCGTTAATTAACAGCGCTCCAAATACATGCCCTCCAAGACATGCTATACCATCTGATACGGCATTTTTTGCTGAAGTGACAGGTATATTAAGGCTGCCTGCACTGCCTTCAACCATACGGGTTCTCCAATAGTCAGGCAGGCATCTCTGTATATCAGGATTCTTATCAATATACTGGTATAAAACCGGCAATGAAGCGCCTTTCCCCAAAGCCATAACCGTGAGCGTATCACGCCTTGGTATCAAATCTATTGTATGGATCAGCCCTCCCCCGACAAAAAATTTATGGAGCGTCTGGTACTTTGGGAGCCATTCCCCTCTTTTAAGATAAACATCAAAAATAGCTCCGGGCCATGTTTTTGGTGCTTTGTAACCGATTTTTTTTGATAGTATTTCCTTTATGTTAGATGGCAGTGTAGTAAAAACAACTCCGTTAATGTCTATCTGATGCTTCTTCCCGTCATAATCATCACACAGGATTGTAAAATTTCCGTTCGAGCCCTGGCCCTGAGGGAAATAAATATCATTCACTCTGAAAGGAAGAAAATGTATTCTTTCATACTTGGAGATATAAGTCTGGATATGCTGATATATGCTTGGAATTAACCGTCCATTCCTCTGGACAGGATTGCGGTTTATTATACAGATCTTTCGTCCAAGCGGGTCAGAAGTCTCGACACTTTTAGAACCTTTATGAAATGTTATTGTATCAATTTTATGCACAACGATTGAAGGATCAACGAGCGGGATACCGTATGAACCGGCCCAGCCTTGATAAACAAACCCTGACGTACGGCTGGTGCGCACTTCTCCCCTTTCATCAAATCTTGGGTCAAACATGTATATATCCGGATAGTCAGGCCAGTTTTGGACAATATATGAGGTTAAAAACAGGCCGCCTATCCCCCCACCTATTATTCCTATCTTTTCTATGGCAACTGATGAACTCATTCAACTACCCAAACAGTGCAATCTTTCGTATTTTGAACGATTTTGTTTGATACGCTTCCAAACAAAAGCTGATTTGCTCTCGAAACACCTCGTCGCCCTACTACAACAGTACCATAGCCGGCCTCTACTATTTCATTCAATATGTCGTTACCCATACCGGCCTTTTTTTGTCGGATCTGAATATTTATCGACTTTTCAGGGATACCTGCCTTTATCAAAATTGATCGCGCAATATCCATCATCTCCTTTATTCCACTTTCGTCTTTGATTGATTCATCGGTTTTAATATGAAAAAGGGTAATGGTAACATCAGTGCGGTTCGCCAACATGTCTGCTGCATAAGCAGCCGCCATGGTGGCATTTTCCGATCCATCCATTGCAATCAAAATCTTCTTGCGGGGATTATGGACTTCTTTTATCATATTTTTTCTGTTTATTAATTTTGACTTGCCCCATTGAGCACAGAGAGCAGGCCGATCCGATACCACAAGCTGGAAACAAACCCCGCAGTTTTTACATGGAACTATGTCTTCATCTTTACCTTCATATGCCTTCTCTGGCCACTTGGGATCTACAAACAAAGGGCGGGCAAGGCCGATAAGATCCGCCTTTTTTTCACGAAAAATCTCTTCGGCTAACTGTGGGTCAGTAATACGACCGGTAGTAATTACAGGCACATCAACCGCCTCTTTTATATTTCCGGCAAGATAAACCATATAACCTAGTGCGTGTGATTTTTCTTTGACTTCAGGTGCGGAAAAGGATTCATAGGTTCCGCCTGTTACAGAAAGATAAGCAATATGAAGTGCGGAAAGTCTTTGGGCAAAAATTTTTGCTTCATTCAATGAAAATCCTTCTTCTATCCATTCCTCAGCAAGAAACCTGTATCCAACAGGGAAATCAGAACCAACAGAATCCATTACGGCTTGTGTAAGTTCAAGAGGAAAACGCATACGGTTCTCCAGATTACCGCCATATTGATCTTTTCGGTTGTTTATTCTGGGAGATAAAAACTGAACAGGCAGATATCCGGTTGCGCCATGAATTTCTACCATATCAAAACCTGCTTTTTTTGCACTTACAGCCGCCTGAGCATAGGCTGAGACCATGTACTTAATATCATCTTCAGTCATTTTCTTTGGTCTTCTGGGGTGTTGTTGTATAGCTTCTGACAACACAGCCAACTGCTGCTGAAAATCAAGTGATTTAAGAGCTGTTTTATACAGTCCTCCTAAATTTAGATCGCTCAGGGAAACAGAGGAAGGAGAAAATGTCTTTCCTCCCTGTGCAAAATGTCCTCCATGATTAATCTGGAGTACTGCCGCCACATCCTCTTTTTTAATAGTATCAGCAAGCCTGGAAAGACCGGGCAGAAATCTGTCATCATCAACTCTAATGGAATGTTTTGATACAGATCCGCTTTCATCAACAATGGCATTTGCAACTACAATCATGCCCACCCCGCCCTCTGCGATTTCTTTGTAATGCTCCAATGTCAACGAGCTGACAGTTCCGTCTTTGTGGGCATAAGCAGTAAAAAGAGGTGCCATGGTAATTCTGTTTTTCAGACTAACTGAATTAATTTTATACGGCTCAAAAAGATGTGGGAATCTGTGCATTATTATATTCCTCTATTTTTTCTTCAAGGCAATATCTGGAGCTATTAATAGAATAAAGTGCTAAGGCATAAGGTAATCATTGGCCACAGTTTTAGACATAATATATTTGTAACACTTTAGCGCTGTTAAATATTATTTTTTGATCAGGATTTAACTTATCGGTAACCGTTCACGGAACGTTGAAATTAGAAAATAGAAATTGGAAATTGGAAATTTGGCCTTCATGCTTTTGTACTGTTCTTCCCAATTTCCAATTTCTATTTCATCTCTCCCCAATTTCTACTTTCCAATTTCAAGTTTCAAGCCGTGAACGGTTACCATATATTTAAATATCAACTCGATTTATTAATGTCCAGAATCAAAGTAAGGGCTCTCTTTTGAAAAGAAAGTATATCCTGAATTGAATTCCTTAAGCAAAACCTGGGGAATAAGATAATTATTTGACTTTTAAGAATATATTCATTAATAAAAATATATTCATTAATAAAAAGAAATTTAAGTGGCTTGGAATAGTAAAAACATAGAATATAAAGGAGTTGAAAAATGATGAAGAAGACAGTTGCTATTATTACGCTTGTTTTTGGATTGCTGATTTATGCAAACGAGTCTTATGCCGTTGATGTTGAAGCTTTTATAAAAGCCGGCACAATTGACTCTGATGAAGAGAATCATTCTATGGCAACCGGCCGTAAGGTAATGCTTGACGTCGGCATTAAAGTTTCTACTGGCAAAAAATTACTTCAGCAATTAACTGCTGAATATTGGACCATGGCTGAACCAGTTAATGGCGACAGGGAATTGCCGCATGATGGGCTTAGCTTTATTTATGAAATAAGCTATTTGTTCAGCGGTAATAACCTCGACTTTTATCCCTATATCGGCATAGGTCTTGAGAGGTGGAGAAGGAATTCCCCTGATGAGGGAGATCAAGACAGGTATTATGGCGATTTGTATTTTTCAGAATTTACAGCCGGCATCGGAACAAAATACAGAAGCTATTATTTTAAAGGTGGAGTCCTCTTGCCTTTCTGGTCTGATACTGACAGTGGTCAAAGGCCTGATGGAAAGTTAGGGTTTACGCTAAATGCCGGCTATCTCTGGAAGAAGTTTGATTTAGGGGCATTTTTTAGGGAGTCAAGCTTTGGCAGTGACGGAAGCCAGCCCGATTTTCAGTTGAGGCAATACGGACTTATCATAGGATATAAATTTTAATAAACGCTTATTTGCCTGTTTCGGTCATGTTCCTGGATTGTGTCCCTTTTTTCATTTTTTCAATTGCGATTTCTCGCATACGAAATTTCTGTAGCTTGCCGGTCACTGTCATGGGAAACTCTTCCACAAACCAGATATATCGCGGAACCTTGAAGTGGGCCAGACCATCCTTGCAGAAGTCCTGGATTTCCTGGTCGGTAGCAGTCTCACCGGTACGAAGATTGATCCAGGCCATGACCTCCTCACCGTAGTATTCATCAGGTACGCCAAAGACTGCCACCACGACGACCTTGGGATGACTATAGATGAAGTCTTCGATCTCTCTGGGATAAATATTCTCGCCACCACGGATGATCATTTCCTTTAATCTTCCTGTAATGCGCACATATCCGTCGGCATCCATCGTGCCCAAGTCACCGGAATAGAGCCAGCCGTTTTTATCGATGGCTTCTTCTGTGGCTCCGGAATCCCCATAATAGCCTTTCATAATATGGTAGCCTCGAAAACAAATCTCTCCGGTTTGTCCAATGGGCAGAGTTGCACCAGTATCAACATCAACTACCTTCACTTCCTGATGAGGAAGGTTTTTACCCACGGTCATAATACGGCGCTCCATACTATCATCTCGCAATGTCAGGTGCGTCAAGGGAGATGCCTCGGTCTCGCCATAGCCAATGAGGATTTCCCGGCAGTGCATCTCTTGCATCACCCGCTTCATAAGGACCGGCGAGCAAGGCGCACCCGCCATGATTCCTGTCCGCAAAGTGGAAGTATCAATATTATTAAACTCCGGATGCTCCAGCTCAGCAATAAACATGGTAGGCACGCCATGAACGGCAGTACATTTCTCCGCTTCTATTGCCCTCAAAACCTCTAAGGCATCAAAATACTCACAAGCAATAACAATGCAGGTTCCGTGAGAAAGACAGAGCAGGTTGGACAGTACTATGCCAAAACAGTGATAAAAAGGAAGAGGCACACAAAGCCTGTCTTTTTCTGTAAAGTGCATGGATAGTCCGGTAAAATAGGCATTATTGAGAATGTTGTGATGGGACAGTACTACCGCTTTAGGGTGGCCGGTAGTACCTGAGGTATATTGGATGTTAATGGGATCATCGATGTCTAAAGACGCAGTGATCCTGTCCAGTTCTTTTAAAGAAATAGATCCGGCCTGTTCAAGAATATCCGACCACGTATTGAAGCCCGGATAAGAACGACGGGTCTCCATAGGCGCAACCGGGTCATACATAACTACCTGCCTTAATAGCGGCAAATCATGATTTTTTAACTCTCCGGCTTTACCGTCTTTTAGCTCTGGAATCAGTTCCACCAGCATTGAAACATAATCACTGGTCCTGAATGAGGGTATGACAAATAGTCCTTGAATCTCTGAACGGCGCAGGGCGTATGACAGCTCCTTCAAGCGATAGGCAGGATTAATGGTCACCAGAATAGTCCCTATGCGTGCTGTAGCCATTTGAAGAAGGAGCCATTCCAGATTATTGGTTGACCAGATGCCAATCCGATCTCCTTTGTCAAAACCGAAGGCAAGCAGCCCCCTGGCTAAGAGATCCACCGACTCCGATATAGCAGCATAAGTAAGGCGTTTGCCCTGAGGAACCGAGACCACCGCCTCCCGGTCCAGAAACCGTTTAGCAACCTGGGCAAAGTGATCGGGTATGGTTAGGCCGAGAAGGGGAACTGTGCCTCCGGAATGAAAGTAACTTTTTTTGTATTCGGTCATGGCTTCTTTTATCCAGCTCTAATCAGTATTTCTATACAATGCTCTCCCAATAGGCATCTACCCCCGACTGAATCTTTTCCAGAACCTTTTCGTTCCGTGTCGGGCTAAAAAGATGGGCAAATCGCCCTTGTATTTTCAGATATTCTTCAACCAATGGACGTTTGCCCTTAGGAAGCGGAACCCTGGTATGCGCCACTTTTCCATCGATGTATTCCTTGAGCGGCCATACACCTGTTTTGACAGCAAGTTTTCCAACCTCAATTGTCTTTGCCGGTTCAAAATGCCAGCCCGTTGGGCAAGGAGTAAATGCTATGAATAGTTTGGATCCCTTGAGATCCTTTGCTTTTTCAATTTTGCGTGCCATATCCAGAGGTTCGGCACCTGCCACAGTAGCCACATAAGCAGGCCTATGGGCAGCCCAAATAGCAAACAGGTCCTTTTTATATCTCTGGTAACCCCCTGGCCCTTTACTGGTGGCTGTTCGTGCTGCATGAGGAGTAGCGGCTGAAAATTGATATCCGGTATTTCCATATCCCTCGTTATCATAGCAGATATAGATAAAATCCAGGCCCCGATAGATCGCGGATGAAGTAGAAGATAGTCCCATTCCATAGGCAGTGCCGTCCCCGGTAAGGACCACGACTTTGAGATCCTCCTCGGGCTTTAGACGACCTTTCCGTATAAGTAAGTCCAGAGCATCTCGTATTCCCTGGGCTCCGGCAGGAGCTGAAGCCATGGCAGTATAGATCCAGGAACCCTTGAAAGGAGTAAAAGGGTAAACGGTGAGCAGAGTCATACAGCCGGCTGCATTTACAAAAACAGTCTTTTCTCCCAGGATATCACAAAATATTTTGATAGCTCCTAAAGCTCCACAGCCGGCGCAGGTAGGCGTTCCAGGTCCCAGCACATGGGTTGAGGGCAAATCTTTTATACTTTTGAGACTACTTTCTTTCATCTCTTTCCCCTTCCCTTTCGCTGCTCGACCCTTGCTATTGACTGGAGCCCTTTCATCTGTATCAGTTCTTCCTTGCTATAAAGAAGTCTGGGAGGTGGGGCTTCGCCTGTCTCGATGGCCTTCATGGTCACTGCAACCATCTCGTAAAACTCTTCACGAGTTATATCGCGACCCCCCAGCCCCCCAATAAAGCTGACTATAACGGGTTTGTCCGCCATGCTATAAAGGGCTGAACAGAGCTCGGTATAAAGGATACCTCCTTTTCCCAAAGAGATGTTTTGGTCAATAACGGCGATTCCCTTTTTGCCGGCGAGTGCGCGGACAATCGCCTTTACCGGAAACGGCCGTAAGAGACGAGGCTGGAGAAGTCCAACCTTGCGCCCAACACTCCGCAGCCGATCCACGGCATCTTTGGCTTTTGTAGCAAACGATCCCATCATGAAAAAGATGACTTCCGCATCTTCCGTTCGGTATGATTCAACTGGCTGGTAAGATCTTCCAAAAAGTTCTTCAAATTCTTTAGAAGCCTCTTCAAATATCTCTAAGGCATTCAGGGAAGCAAGGTGAGTCTCATAACGAAAATAAGAATATTGAGAGCCTCCAAGGACGGCAACACCGTGAGAAATGGGATCTCCTGCACGAAACCGGGTTTCTCCCGGATTATAGGGAGGCAAGAATTGGTCAACCTTTGCGTCATCTGGAATTTCTACTGGTTCACGGGTAAAAGAGAGATAGAAGCCATCCAGGTTGACAATAACGGGAAGCCGCACCTTTTCATCTTCCCCCAGCCGGTAAGCCAGGAGGACCGAATCCAGCACCTCCTGACAAGTCGCACAGTGAATCTGGAGAAAACCGCTGTCGCGTGCGGCCAAAACGTCGTTGTGGTCCGGTTCAAGGGTAAGAGGTGCAGACAACGCCCTTGAGACATTGACAAGGACAAAGGGTGCACGCCAACCCGCTACTGTGTAAATCATCTCCATCCCATACAACAAACCCTGGCTGGAGGTTGCGGTAAAAGTGCGCACCCCTGTTGTGACCGCAGCTCCTGCTGAGGTTATCATGGAGTGCTCAGACTCCAGGGTCGTCATCCGGCTGTCCATCCGGCCTTCGTCAATCCAATGGGCAATGGTTTCGATAATCTCGGTCTGAGGGGTAATTGGAAAGGCTGGTATATAGTCTGCTCTGGCAAGACGGGCACCCCAGGCCGCAGCTCTGTTTCCTGTTAAGAGCTTGCATATCACGAGATCTCTCCTTCCTGTCTGGGTTCAGGTATAGCATCGATGGCATGAAGAGGACATTGCGCTAAGCAGATCAGGCAACCTTTGCAATGCTGGTAGTCGATCTGCGGATATCCTTTGGCATCAAGGCTGATGACACCGTCAGGACAATAGATATGGCACAACGCACACCGATTACATTGTTGAAGGTCAATGACCGGCCGCAAGCTGCGCCAAAGACCGGTTTTCACATTAAGAGTGGTGGCTGCCGCATGGATATAAGGGGCTGAAGTGCTGGCATCCTCAAAAGGCAGATCTATCCAATCGGGGCTTTCATAAGAATCTGCTGATGGATCTTCTCTTTCTGTTGTACACCCTGCATATGCTTCTATTTGGTCATAAGCAGTCATCGCTGCGGCAAGGTTTTCTTCGACAATTACCTTTCCCAGTGGCTGGAGCTGCTCGTGGATGGCTTCCTCTAAAGCACTTTTGGAAATTACCCCTACCAGTTGGGCAGCGGCACCAACACATACAGCACCCAGCAAGGGAAGGCCTGCGTGGCCTTTGACTGCTGCCTGAGTGCTAATTGAAAGAACCAGCCCTTGCAGGTTGAGTCGTTTCTTCCATAATTCCGTGGCCTCGTCAGTTGCGATGAGAAGGACTGTTCGTTCCGTCACTCCCAGCAAAACACCGGCTATCGGCAAAAGCAAGAGGCTATCATCGGTTACAATGACAAGGTCTGGCTTGTTGATGATGCCCCGCTCGTTGATAGTGTTTTTAGAGGCCCTAACATAAGCGAATATAGGGGCACCACGGCGTTCCGCACCATATCGAGGAAAGTCTTGGACCTCATAGCCTTCCAGAAAGAAAGCTGTTCCCAAAATGCGACTGGCGGTCTTTATGCCCTGTCCCCCTCGTGCATGGAAGCGGATACGAAACATTTCGTGACCCTCTTTTTCTAAGCTTTCAATTTATAGACTTTCAGATAATTAATTTCACAAGGCCAGAAGGAGGAAGGCGTATTAGTTATACGTCGACGACTGATAACACAGTGAAATTATTTATCTGAAAGTCTATAGGTTAAAACAATGACCAGCGCCTGCAACTCATGGCCTTCTTCACCCTCCGGATAGAAAGGGCCATCGCTGATTCTCTGGGTGATACCTTTTTGTTAGCGGCCTCCTCTAATACCTGCAAGGTGTTCTCCCGAATCTTTTCTTCGATAGTCTGAAAAGCCAGTGTTTGGGTTCCACCATGATATTCCACCGCAGCGCAGATGACACCACCCGCATTAGCGATAAAATCCGGAATCACAAGGACACCACGCTCATGGAGAATTTTTTCCGATCCAGCGGTAAAAGGAATATTAGCTCCCGGGGCAACCAGTTTCGTTTTCAGCCGATCTATATTATCCTCGTTGACTACATCTGGCCTTGCGGCAGGGATCCAGATATCGCACTCGATATCGATCACTGCCTCGCGATCCATTTTTTCACCGTCTGAATAATCAACCACGCTTTCCCCGACACCTTTCAGCTCGATTAGCCGAAAGACATCAAGCCCCTTGGGATTGTAAATCGTTCCTCGCGAATCTGCCGCCCCTATTAGCACGGCGCCCTTTGAAGTCAAAAACTGAGCAGCATGTTTCCCCACCGAGCCAAATCCCTGAACAACGATGCGAGCCCCTTTGAGATTGAAGTCACAGAATTTCAGGGCCACATCCACAGAGTGACTGAGACCAAAACCAGTAGCTCCAATCTCGTCCAGAGGAATACCCCCGACCTCCCGAGGCAATCCCACAGCTCGATCGATCTCGTTCTTCACCCAGGCCATACATGTCTCATCGGTCCCCATGTCTGGACCCGGGATGTATTCAACAATGTCCCTTATGGCGCAGGCAAAGGCGCGTATCAGGCGCTCTTTTTTATCTATAGCCATCTTAGGGTCGGCATAAATCACCGCTTTTCCGCCCCCATGAGGCAACCCGACAGCAGAGTTTTTAAAAGTCATCGCCCTAGCCAGCCGAAAGGCTTCTTCCGTACTGACATCCGGGGCCATGCGCACCCCTCCAATGGAAGGGCCACAAGCGACGTTATCCACTACCAGGACAGCCCTTAGCCCGACCGATGGTTCAAAAATGTGGATGACTTTGGCTGGTCCCATCTCATCCGCAAACCTGAATATGTCCTCCATTTTAAAAATCCCCCAGGTCCTGCAAGTAATTCAAGCCCCTTCACTATGAGAGACCTTTGAAAAACACCCCCTTTTGCTCAATCTCAGTGTCAGTCTCAAATTTTAATCCTCAAAATACTCAATGTATTCCTGTGGTTAAAATTTTCGCCTTCCTTGACCTTGAACAAAATTAAGCATTTTTCAAAGGTCTCTATGAATCGCTTTGGGCGTATGGCTCCTTGAGTAAAAATTGAATTGTCTTGGATATCCCTGATTTCATACATAATTTATCTATTGGTGTCAACTTTTTTATACCAGTACGCCATATCCTTGTATAACCTAAGTTGAACGATTTTTTGCGCAGAAATGTGCCGAGATCTTGATGCAGCAAGGTTTGCGAAAAACGCAGGCATACCAATGGATATGTCGAGACTTTTCGCAAGTCCTTGATGCGCAAGAGATTGGTGCAGGTTGAGTAAAGAATCGCTCAATTTAGGTATAATAAAAAGTACATAATGATGTTGGCGGGAAGCATTTTTTCCGGATCAACTGGAAGAGCTATTCTTAATGATATAAACACTTCTTGCTTTGCTATTTGGCCATATGTTAACTTAATATTTAATAGAAAAATAGAGAGACAAAGCGGCATGCCGGAGTAATTATGAAATTCGGAAATTATGAATGTTATTCTGTTGAAATGGGCAGATTTTCACTGGACGGAGGCCCCATGTTCGGGGTTGTTCCCAAGGCTTTGTGGGAAAAGAAGATCGCTGCCGATAATAAAAATCTCATTCAATTGACAACAAGATCTCTTCTTATAAAAGGTGAAGGAAGAACAATTCTTGTAGATACAGGTTTGGGTAACAAGTTCTCGGAAAAGCTGAAAAAAATATACAAAATTGATGAAGGCTCGACAGATATAGATCTGGCATTAGCAAAATATGAATTAACCTGCAGCGACATTACAGATGTTATTATTACACACCTTCATTTTGATCACACAGGCGGTTCAACGTCCATAAAGGAAGGGAAAACTGTCCCGACTTTTCCGAATGCAACATATTATCTGCAAAAAGACCATTGGGAATCCGCAATCAAACCAAATGCCGGAGATGCGGCAAGCTATATGAAAGAAGACTTTATGCCTTTGGAGGAATATGGGGTTTTAAGGCTTATAAAAGGACAAAAGGAATTATTTAAAGGTATTGATATTATTGTAACCCAGGGTCATACGCGCGGCCAGCAGCATCCGCTTGTAAAAGGCAAAACAAACTCCTTGTTTTTTTGTGCGGATCTTATTCCCACATCGGCGCATTTGCCCTACTCCTGGCGTATGGCATATGATAACTACCCTGTAACCATAGTTAGTGAAAAGGAAAAGTTTTTAAACAGAGCATTAAAAGAAAAATGGATACTTTTCTTCGAACACGATCCTGACATTGTTGCCGCCAGCATACGACAGGATAAAAAAAATATTGTTACAGACAAAAAGATAAATATCTGATCAAAACAGTGATACACCTCATAGCTGATGGCTCTTAAGCTTATAAGATAAAAAGGGCATTCCCCTCATAATTCGATGGAATGCCCTTTTTTAACTCAGAAATATTGCTCTAAACTACAGAGACATTTACTGCAGCAGGTCCTTTTTGTCCCTGCTCAATGTCAAAGGTAACTCTGTCGCCTTCATTAAGAGACTTGAAACCGCTTGCATTGATTCCTGAATGATGAACAAATACATCCGGACCATCTTCCTGCTCGATGAAGCCATACCCTTTGCTGCTATTAAACCATTTTACAATTCCATTAGCCATAGTTGACATCCTCCTTTCAAAAAATTCTCATAGTCCCAGACTTCAGGATACCACTTTGGCAAATGGGTCTTTCCTTTAGAACGAAACCGGCCCGCCAATTAAGGACGGATCTTTATTGATTAAGTTACTAATAACATTTTTTAGGCAGAAAGCAAGGTTTTTTTCGATTTTTTCTTGAAAGTTGAAAAAACTGACCGGATTTTAAAAATCTTTTCACGTAGTTCCGGGGTGCTATAGATATGTTGGAGTCCCATGAGCAGCTTGGGAATTTCATCTCGAAATTGGAGGTCAAATTCAATATGGGAAATATCCTTTTCCCAAAATTCCATTTGCAAATCGATGACTTTTCGCATAGATTAACCTCGCGAAGTCTTTTCAGGTTCGACTCATTTTTGTTTTTTCTACTATACGGGTAGAAAATCGGTATATTATGTTAATTCAATAAGATTAAATACCGTTTTCGAGTTATTAATGCAAGTAAATAATGCATTTTTCTGGAAAATCTTCGTTTCACTTCTATCCGAAATTATAACCTAATATCAATATGTTATGATTTATCGTTCGAACACTAACTATAACAAAAAGGAGGATAAAAATGCCATGAAAAAAGGGCTGTTAATTTCACTTATATTATCTCTATCCTTTTTGCTTCTTTATTGTTCACAAGAACAAACAGCAAAAAAGGAAGCTCTGGCAAAAATCAACGATTATGTTCTGACGCTTAAAGAATTTGAAGATCAACTTACTGCTGAATTAGAGTTTGATAAAGATTTTAAGTTAACAAAAAAAGCAAAACAAGAATTTCTAGATCAAATTATACAAAAAGAACTTCTTGTCCAGAAAGCACGAAAGTTAAAAATGGACAGAAAGAAAAAGTTCATTATGACTATAGAACGTTATTGGGAATCAACCCTAATAAGAGACTTGATGGAATTTAAAGGTAATGAGTTCAGCCAAAGAACTTATGTGTCACAAGAAGAAATTGAAGAGCGTTATAATGAAATGAAAAAAAATGATGGAGAGCTTCCTCCATTCGAAAAAATACAAGGTAAAATTGCCAAAGAGCTAAAAGACAAAAAAAAGCGAAAAAAGTTAAACGAATGGGTCGATAGTTTAAGAAAAAATGCAACAATTGATATTAATGATGAATTACTCTATAAAAACTAATGAAGTGCCTTGTAGCCTAAAAAATTCGTATTAGACAACCTCTTAATTAATGTCTGGACGAAAACTCAAAACACCTGAAATTATAGTCAGTTGGATACTATTCTCAAATCGAAGATTTTTAGCAGTTAGCTTTTAGCAATTAGCCTTTAGCTTAAAAAATCAAACAGATAACACATTCAGCTAAGAGCTAATAGCTTTTTCACAAATCTTCACATCGGTAAATAAGCTGAAACTATTGTCAGCATTAAAAAAAATACTTTTCGGACAGGAACTAATTAGGGAGTTGATGATGCCTCAAGAACAACGACACAAAAGAAGACAATACTTTATCAAAAAAGACTATCAATTTAAATTCATATTAAAGTTCTGTATAGTTGTATTAGTTGGAGCTTTCATATCCACAGGCCTGCTGTTCCTCTTTTCTCAAGGTACACTAACATCTTCGTTTGATAATTCCAGATTAGTTATCAGGAATACCTCCTTTGCTATCCTGCCGGCTGTAATTTTGACAAACATTATTACCCTCGTTTTAATAACTTTATCCTCAATAGTGGTTATTATGTTTATTTCTCACAAAATTGCAGGACCTATGTTTCGTTTCGAAAAAGATTTAACAGATATAGGTAAAGGAAATCTTGTTAAAAAGATCTCGCTAAGAGAAAAAGATCAGTTTGCCGAGATTGCTACAAGCATGAACAACATGACTATGGAGCTACACAATAAAGTGCTTTCTATCGAATCCGAAGTCGAACGACTTATTGAATCTGCTAAAAAACAAAATGCACCGGACATTTTTATAGAAGAATTGAATCATCTTCATCAATCTATCCACAAAAAATTCATAATCTAAGATAACTCTTTAATGTTATTTAAAAAACATATAACAAAGCTTTTTCTTTTCTTCATATTAATAAACTTATTTTTGTTTATTCCTATTATTTTGGTGCAGGGAGACAATGAAAATAAAGATAAGATCACATTTACATTTGCCCCAAAAGGCAAAGCGCATAAAGCGCATAATGAAACAACAAAAAGACCTTTATGGCAGCGCATTGAAACCAAGCATACTGTAATTCAATATGAAAACCTAAAGGATTTAAAGAAATTCGAGGGCAAGATTGATTATTCGCAGGATAAGTTTTTTTTTAAAGGACTATTTTTCTCTTCAACTTCCAATGACCCAAAAAAAGCGGTAAATAAAAAAGTGGAAGCTTTATTTGAAAGGGTTCAGGAAATACTGGACATGCGTACCAAAATAAACAAAATAATAATTAATATTTATCCTAACAAAAATCGTTTGGATGAAATATATTATCATATTACCGGAACAAAATGCCGCATCCGATCATGGTATATATATGAATCAAACACTATATATATTAATGCTAGTGATGTACATGAAGGAATATTAGCGCATGAGATGGCCCATGCTATTATTGACCATTACTTCTCAATTCGTCCTCCTAGGGTCACTGCCGAAATTCTGGCCCGTTATGTAGACGAGCATGTCCACTTTTAGGGCTTACGCAAAAATAAATGAACAAATTTTATTGCGGTTCTATATCATTTTTAGAGTTTCCTTGCCCGCTATCTTGGTCAAAGCAGAGGCTTTATAGAATGCATCATCTATAGTTTCAGCTACTTGAAAAGCCTTATCGTATTGACCATCTTCAACACACCAATATGTTATTCTATACAAGGCTGTGCTTTTATTGTATGGATCTTCTATGGTTGCTGCAACTTGCAGAGCATCATCATATAGTCCAGCTTCAGCATAGCTGCCTGCTATCCTATCTAACGCAACGGCCTTGCTGTATGGGTCCTCTATAGTTATAGCTACATTAAAAGCATATTTTAATGTTTCAGATGCCTTATCTTTTTGTTCCGCTTTCGTGTATCCTCCTGCTACTTCATTCAATGCAGCGGCTTTATAAAATGCACTCTCTATGGATTCAGCTATTTGAAGAGCTTTATCATATTGACCATCCTCTGCATAACCACCTGCTACCTTCTCCATTGCAGCGGCTTTGTTATAATTATGTTCTATGGATTCAGCTATTTGAAGAGCTTTATCATATTGACCATCCTCTGTATAGTCGAACGAAATTTTCGCCAAAGCAACGGATCTTGAATAACTATCCTCTATGGTTTTGGCTACTTCATAAGCTTTATATAGCATTTCTAAAGCCTTATTCTTATGTCCTGCTTCCCATGTTTGTCTGCTAATTCTAGCCAATGCAAAGGCTCTAGTATAAGGCTCCTCAATGCTTTTAGCCGAATTAATAGCCTGGTCATATTGTCCAAGCGCTACATACACATCAGCTATCCTGTCCGGCGCAGCAGCTTTAGTAAAAACATCATCTATGCTTTGCGTAACTTCAGAGGCTTTTTCGAATTGTCCATCTTCCGCGAGTACTCCTGCTATCATATCCAACGCAGTTATTTTTGCATAGAAATCCTCTATACTTTTAGCCACCTCGTAAGCTTGGGATAGTATTTCTCCAGCTTTATCTTTCTGGCCTGCTTTCACGTATGCCTCAGCTATTATTACATAATCATGGGCTTTTATATGTGCATCTTTGATTGTTTGGGCTACTTCATAAGCCTGAGATAATACTTCTACAGCTTTATCTTTTTGCTCAAATTTCGCATACTCATCTGCTATCATAGCAAAAGTATAGTCTTTTAGATGTGCGTCATCTATTGTTTTGGCGACTTTATAAGCATGAGACAGTATTTGCAAAGCTTTATCTTTCTGGCCTCCCCCCCATGCCTGTTTACTGAGTCTAATCAAAGCAAATGCCTTAACATTGATATCTTCTATGGATTTTATTATTTTAAAAGCTTTGTCATATTGTCCGTTTGCCGAATAAACGATAGCTATACTTTCAACAGCGGCAGCCTTGTTATAAGGGTCCTCAATGTTTTTGGTCACCTGAAATGCTTGAGAAAGTATTTCAGAGTCTTTCTTCACAGTTCTGTCGAGAAATAATCTTGAACAACTGAACACTAGTATAATTGCAATACAAATAGCGATTAAGAATAATGACTTTTTCATTGTATTTCCCCCCTTAATAATTAATATTTACGGTTCCTCGCTGTTTCAAGTGGGTAACCCGAAATTAAGTTTTCCACCTATGAGATAAATCATAGTAATAAGATTTTGAGTAGTGCGGTAGCCACGTGCTCGAGCCTTGGCCGCCTGAATTAAGCTATTTATCCCCTCTAAGATGCCGTTGTTGACACCGGACTGAAACCATCTAAGCACTCCATTCCAGTGTCGCTTTATCGTGTAGGCTGCCTCTTTGATTGGTTCCAAGCGGCTATGGGTGGCCCAGAAATACCATTTTTTAAGGTAAGCTTCTGCATTTTCAGCAGGCTGGTTGAACAGTTCCTGGAAATTGAGTTTGATGTGGTAGGCTCGACTTGTCTTCAAATTAAGCTTTTTAACTGTGAGTTCTTCAAGTGTTTCGGTCTGGAAGGGTTTCAGGTTTTCAAGATTTTTCAGCCAAATGTAACGAGTCCGGAACAGCTCTGGGCGGTCTTTTTGCTCCTGACGGCGCACCTCATCAACGGCCTCATTGGTGATTTTCATGATATGGAACTTATCAAAGGTCAAATAAGCGTTAGGAAAGCAATTCTCAACGCCACTGATAAACGATGGAGACATATCACTACACATCTCCTCAATGGCTTCAGGGGCACCGTTGTGATCGGTTAAGTCTTGTTTAAAACGTTTGACTGTAGAAGCATCTTTGCCTTCTGTGGCGAAAAGAACTTTGGGGCCTTCAATGTCTACAAACAGACTCACATAATTGTGGCCGCGTTTGCTGGATGTCTCGTCCATGCCAACTTTACGGACACTGGAATGATCGGCTTTATTCCTGGCTTCATCAACGTAGTGGTGCAGCACGCGCCACAATCGAGTGTCATGCTCATTGACGAACTCGGCAATGTTTTTAACCGGCATAGATTTAGCCAGCATCATGATTATGGCTTCAAACAGCAACGTAAAACCGCTACCGGATCGAGCCCTTGGGACATCAACCAGCCGCATCCCACAATTATCGCATTTAATCCTTGGCACTCTGGCTGTCAGGTAGGCTTCATGCTGAAAGAAGTTCAGGTGCCGCCAGCTCTTTTCCTGGGTATCATAGGCTTTTATGTCAGCCTGACCACACTCAGGACAGGTAAAGGTGCTTCCTCGGGGAAAATCGATCCTGATGTCGAGGCGCTTTTTTTTAGGGTTAAATTCTGAATCAGACACCTGCCAGGGCGGTGTCAAACCAAGGGCCATTTGAAAAAGGTCTATGTCTCTCATAATGCATAACCAACTATCATTTTTGCTGTCAGTAAATCAAGCTTTACCCACTTAAAACAGCGAGGAGCCATATTTACTTAATCTGTTTGCCTCAGAAATGAATTTCAATATTCTAAAAGATCTAAACAAGCGTTCAATTTTTCCAATCGGTTATAATTTCACTTCCAGAAGAATTGCTGACTATCCCGAAGGATGTTTGTACCCGAATCGGTAAGTCGCCGATCGTAGTGAAAGTAAAACCTTCTTTTTTCATGGTGTTAATAATCTTTTTTAGTACATCGATATTAAGTCAATGACTTACCGGCTAAAGCCGGTAGTTTGTTAATAGCTTGAAAGCAATCAGTTTAGGCTAAAGCCACAAAGGTGTCCTTCGGACAACTATTTTAATTTAAAATATGCTAAAGACATTTCCACCTAAAGGTGAAGGTTTATACCCTGCCCCTTGGAAATAAAGGGATGGAAAAAGAAAGAAGCAACACCGTCACGTACAACCTTCATATTCCGGGCCGGATCGAGAATGATACTTGCATCTTGTTTATCCAGTGGAACAAACCCCGTATTTTCAGGTACAATAATTTGACCGTATCGATCGCAAGGTATGAGATATGGGAAGTATTGGTCTGTACCAAGCCGGTCAATCGACTGGCGACGTTCCATAGAGATGGAGAAATAATCTTTAATGACAGAGTAGAGCTGTTGTGAGCCGGCATAATGAGGAGTTTCCCACATTAAGGGATAAATACCTGCTGACCAGAATTCTTTTAAACCAGTCTCTATTTTTTCTTTTATCGTTATATCATTTTCAGCTTCAGGCGGCTGATTATTGATCGGATCCCAGAATTCATAGTCAGATGCAGTTTCTCCAAAGCGCTGATGTGTGCTCCCGTGCATTATTACAGTACCGCCTTTTTTGACCATGTATTTTATAGCATCAACGAGTTCAGGCCTTTCGTGTATGCCTATATATATATTTTTTTCCGGAAAAACATAAAACGGAACTAATGCAATATGGAAGGGCACGTTTCGTCCGTGAAGAAATGAAGCGATTTCCCTTAGTTCTTTGGGATCACTCAGCGGGTTTACATCTTCAATCCTGACCATTGCCAGATTTTGGGAAATATGATTTTCATTGAGAATATCATGAAGCAGATCGGCAAACACCAGAAAACGTCCGCCTTCTACTGCATAAGAGGTGGGAACATCTGCGAAATACCAAAAATTTCGACCACTGCGCACCACATAAGGAACGCTGCTTTTTCCATCAATAGCTTTAGCTAAAACATCGCATTTCTTGTCGTCAAAAGCACTTACTACATTTATCCATGGATCGTTTTTGGCAAGTTCACAGTTCTTATACAGCACAGTATTATAATGTTTCTCTTTAAGACCTATGAACTCCATTCCCAGTATATTTGAAAGTTCTTCATTGCTTAGAAGGGTTTCAATATTGAAGCCCAGCCAGCAAACAGTTGTCAAACCATAACGCAGGTCTTTAAGAAACTCGGCAGGTATTGCGGCATTGGAAACTACCCCTACATAAAAGACCGCATCATATTTTTTAATGGTGCCCGCCGTATACTCCTCCAATGGTCGCAGAGAAATATTTGTGTTGAAATGGCGCAATAATTCACCTACCTGAATAGCATCATTAAGTCCGCCATCTTTATCATAAAGAACGAGGCATTGTTTTTTTATGGAAACATTTTTGATTGCAAGAAGTGCCGACCAGGCTTCTTTTTTGTCTAATTCGTTGGAGCTATAAACATCTATTCCAGTGGCACCCCCCTTAATAGCTGCACAAAGTGCGGCTTTCAAATCTATGTCATTTACCTTAATATCCGGGAAATCAGTTAGTTCGACATGAGTTATAACTTCGACAGAAGTATCTATCCAATTTAGAAATTGACGAACAGCCTTTTCCGTCCATTCAGGTGTAAATATCGAAGCAGCAGACTCATTTCCGGCTGAGCTTTTAAATGATTGCCATAAAAACTCAGGACATATAATATCCGGCGCTTGATTATCTTCAGAGTGGAGCACACTCAAAAGATCAAAACCAGTCATTTTCATGAATTCCTTTGGTTGAAGAAGTTTTCCTGACTCTATTGCGGTTTGAACCGTGGTTATCGATACCTTTTTGCCGGCTTTATGCACAAGAGCTGTGCTTTCGCCTAATATTTCAGTAAGTGCCTGGGCACGAATTTCGGTTGCGCCTAAAGTTGTGCTGCATTGTTTTAAAGCTTTCTGGCAGTGTATGCAATGACAGGCATCCCCCTCATTCCAACTCACTATTGGTTCTCCCAAATCAATTCCATCAATCTTAGGATAATGTTCGAGAAAGTCTGGAATAAAGCCATACCACCAGGACATTACTTCGCCATTACGCGCGCAAAGCGGATAACGCAGTCCAGTGGCACTATAGTCTTGGCCTTCTGAGGTCTTTGCACGCCATTGCGGCTTTTTTTGCCACGCCCCTGCATGATTTAGAACTGGAAACCAGGCAAACACTTTGATCTGGCGGAGATGGCACTCTTTTATCACCAACTTTAACAAGTCATATTTTCCATAGTCTCCCATGTGGTTATATTGGTAGTTTGTTCTATAAAAAGCACCGTAGCGGGGATCATAGGCACGGTAAAACACCAGGTTAACCCCTGCAGCACTCCAATTTCGCGCCAGATTTTCCGCTAAGGATTTCGGCCTTTGGCGGCGGTCATAATAAAAGGAAGGGTCAAAACGAATAGATACCGGGTGGGCAATTGCTGGTAGCAGCGAGGGATAATTCCTATACCTTGACGAGCCTCGCTTCACCTGCCACAGCAATATCCACGCTGCTCCAAGTGAAGCCAAAGCAATAAATGTAATTAATAATTTGTGTTTTTTTCTCATGCTTAACCAAGCTCAGGTGGTTTTGTTGTGACAGCATCTACCACAAAAGCGTCGGAAATAAAAATGATATTGTAAAGTAATTTGTAATTTCATCCTTTTAATAGCTAACTTGATTATATTGACATTATAAAAAATATCGATATATTTTAATAAAACCCAAGCTAAATAATACCTAAGTTGAGCGATTTTTTACGAAGAAATGTGCTAAGATCTTGATGCAGCAAGATTTGCGAAAAGCGCAGGCATACCAATGGATATGTCGAGACTTTTCGCAAGTCCTTGATGCGCAAGAGATTGGTACAAGTCGAGTAAAAAATCGCTCAATTTAGTTAACCCGGAAGGGAACTTAATGAGTACTTTAAAATTAAATAACCCTGTTTTTACGCTGGATAATAAACAGCTACTTCCTGCTGGGGCTGTAGTATCAGATGATATTATGGAGGAATTGATTTCGACATATCAAAGTCCTCCCCATCAATCCTCAGGGCTTTTAAAATATGGCCCAATAAAAGATGATACACTATTCTTTTTTTCCCAACTTCCATATAATACCATTTTTGCTGACACAAAGCTAACTGAAGTCGTCCTCAATCTCATGCAGCGGGTTCATGTTCCATACCCGATATTAGAAATAATGGACTATTTCAAACTGCATGATTTTTACACATATCGCCATTTTATAATGGTTTTTGCGCTTTCAACTCTTTTAGCCCGGGATCTTTTGGAGAATCATAATGATATACTGAAAGAAGTTTTGGCAGGCCCGACCCATGACTTGGGAAAATTTTGTGTCCCTTTAAGCATTCTGAAAAAAACCGATCCGCTGACCAGGTCAGAACGTCTATTTTTGGAGCATCATGCTATAGCAGGCTATATGCTTCTCGGTTACTACCTTCAGGATAGTAAAACTTTTGCATCAAAGGCAGCCAGAGACCACCATGAAAGAAACGACGGCTCAGGTTATCCTTGCGGCACTCATCTTAAAGACCGTATGGTCGAAATTGTTGTTGTAAGCGATGTTTATGATGCCTTGCTCTCGCCAAGACCTTACCGGAGGATTTCATATGACAACCGGACAGCTTTGGAAGAAATCACAGCGATGGCGGAAAAAGGTAAATTAAGCTGGGAAATAGTGCGGGCTCTTGTGGCTGTCAATCGAAAGGATCGGCCTCATTATAGCGAGTGTACAGTATCTTTGGAGAAGCGAGGCACCCCCCCGCCCGATAACGCATATGGCATTATTGTGGATGAAAAAATTCAATAAAATTTTATTTGATTTTCAAATAATTTTTTATTTCTTTCATATGCCTTTCCATATGATCATAATTGCGGGTATTAGACAGTATCATAAGGTGTTTAGATGCATCAATCGGAGATTCACCCCTGCTGTCTAAAAGCATTTTATACCAATTCGGCAAATTTTCATTGTAGCTCGCAGAAAGTTCAACGGAATTCTGCCTGTTTGCTTTACTCCATTCTTTCATCTGCGACTTTATTTTTTCACCAATATCTTTATTGTTTTTGGATTTATAATAATATTTAATGGTTAACGCTACTTTATTTTTTATCTTCTGGTATCCTAAAATTGGGCGTATCCAGAATTGAGTTATTATATATCCCAAAGATCCTAAGACAAAACTGATTATTGCCACAAAATATATAGGTTCCATGTACATTCCTCAGTTATATTGGTAACCGTTTACAGTTGTCGGTTCACAGTTCACAGTTTTTCCAATTAACTATGAAACGACTGAAGCATTTTGACCGTTAACTGTGAATGGCTACATAATTAGTTATTTTAAGTTATGATTATAAAATCTTGCGTCTGATTTCAAAATAAAGTAACAAGGCTTATGTGTCAATCAAGAATAAGAAAGTTTTGATATCATAATTTTACAAGGTGAATTATATGTTACCTGAATTCTGCAAGTGTCGAGTTTACTGCAACCGCAGGGTGCAAGGCGTGAATCTTATGAAAAATTATATCGCAGCAATAATAACCATTATATTTCTCATATGTCCATCTATTTGCTTTTCCTCTTATCTTATTGAGTTAAAAAACGGCTCTACATTTATAACTAATCACTATTGGAAAGAGGGTAGTCAAATAAAATTTTACTATTCCGGCGGAGTTGTGGGGGTTGAAAAAGAATTTGTCAGGGAAATCAGGGAGTCTGATTTGCCATACAAGGAGGAAGTGGTTAAACAGGTGACATCCCAAACAACAAAGATGCCGGATAAAGAGCTATATCCGGAAACCGATACGACAAATGAAGATATAGATGTAGCATTTTATAAGAATGCGAAAAAAGATCTTATGGATAAATACCTAAAAACTCGTCAAAGATTGAAGCAGGCAAGAACGACTCGAGACAAAGCTGGAATAAGAAAGTCAAAAAAAGAGATAAAAGGACTGGAGAAAGAGATATCTGATTTGGCAATTAAATTAAAAAAAGAGAATAGAGGAGTTCTCCCTCCATGGTGGTTTCGAGTCGGGGGACAGGAGCAGCAAGTAGAGACTTTGGAAAGTGGTTGAGAATAAAGCGACCTTAGCTCAAATCATCATACCACGAAAGAGTTACGAACTTCATACCCTTGTTGACGTACTTGTTCAAAGCATCGGAGCTATAAAGAAATGTCCCATTGCCGGAAGAAAAATTTCCACTTGTTACACCTTTTATTGACATACACCCCATCAACCAGAAAGTTCCCGTAATATGCGCATCACCTTCTACATAGATCAAACCCTTAAATTCCAGGTTTTGGAAGTTAACATCCCCAGTAACGTACATTAGTCCCCATCCTTTGTCACTATCTGGAGTAGAACTGGTTATATTGAGTTCGTTGCCAGCGTTGTTGATATACATAACTCCTTGGGGGGCAACTTCTAACTTGCCGAAATCGTCCATATCAGCCTCTGTGACGTTTGCGCTATCCATGATGCTGGTCAGAACCTCAGGGGTTACTCCGAGCACATCGGTTAATGTCAGCCATGCTGGTGCATCTTCTACTTTCCATGGCGTCGTTAAGCCATCTCCTCCGAATACGTCAGCACTCGGTGAAACAGTGCCTAAAGGTAAGGGCGTCCAGACCCCTGGTTTATGGCCGATTGCTTTTAATTTTTGCCCATACGGTATATATTCCTCTTCCTCTTCCTCTTCTTCGTTGTCTGGATAGGGGTTTACCTCAACATTTTGGAGTTGGGTGTCCACGTCATTAGGCGCGCACTTTGTCTTTGTTGGCGTGTAGTAAAAGAAATCCTCGGCTCCGCCGTGGTTATCAACTCCGTTGTTAAATATTATCGTATGATGCCAGTTCGGACCGTCTTTTTCATCCGCGCTGGTTGTAGATATCTTATGGTTTAAACCAGATATTATGGCAGATCCTGCTATGTTAGGAGACAGATTGACCATAACAGCAGATTTGGCATCAATATCCACTGGTTGACGAACAGCCTCCACCTGTATTACGCACGTAGATCCTTGCGATCTACCCGTAGAAGTAATCACTACCACTGGTTGTCCAGATGCGGTGGTTGCCGCGGTATTTACATTAAGAGGATTCGCCAGGCTTGCATTGTAGAAGACAATCTCGCTTGTGTTGGTGTCACCATCCATATCCTCTGCATCCTTGAGGAATTCGATAGTTGAAGAATATTCGATCCAGTTTCCTGATGGTTGAATGGTAGGCGTATGAACTGTGGTAGCAGTATCGATATCATCTATATCATCTGAGGTCTTGAGCAAAATTTTTGTCTGCCAGTTCCTGTTATCGTAAATGCCGTTAAAATTTAGGTCGCTGATGTCATCTACAGCCCCATTCCCATCATCGTCACTATTGTTCTCCAAAAGACCGTTCGGATCAATGCTTATGGCCGCATTGCTGCCACTCAGGCCATTAATATTGATCATTGAGCCGGAAGGTGGCGCGTTTGTCCCCCCATCATCAAACAGGCTCAAGCGGTAGAGCGCCTCGCTTATCCCTGCTTCCGCCGCATAGAATGCCTGCTCGCTGGCCCTGTAATTGCTGCCGATCTTAAGGTCTGTTGTTGTAATTATAACAGCCGTGGTTCCCAGAATCGCTATAATAGCCAGAAACATAAGGCCGAGAGGAAGAACAAACCCTTTTTCATTATTGTATATCATTTTTATGGCTGGCATATCAGCCTCCTTATTTTTAATGCTCAGTCGATATCCTGTTAAAAAGCAAGATTTCTGGGCGTTATATAAGAAGTTAGAGTGTAAGTCCTGTAGCCACTGTTTGGTGTATAATTCCGGTCAGGCTTGGCGCTTCTGACGGTTATTGTTATCTTTATCTGTCGAATATCCGCAGTTGTGATCGTAGAATTGCCGTTGCTGTCTAAATAATCAAAAGTAAATAATTGAATGTTTTCAGCAAATGGCTGGCCGCCGCCGCCGGTATTCCTGTCAATCTGAAGATTTGCGGCATCATAGGTATATGTTATGTCTTCATTTGAGTCACCAGTATCTTCATCGCCATTCAGATCTGCATATATCTGAAGCTTATTAGCATTATACGGAATACCAACAAACTTTGCGCCTGTTGGATTAGATCTCTGCATCGCGCCTTTTGGGTCATACCCGGCCATCCTGATCTCTCTGGTCATCATATCCATAGCAGCTCTTGCTGTCTGCACCATCTCGACAACCTGTTCCTGAACATCATACGTTTTGCGCTGCATAAGGAAAGTGCTCGACAATGCCGCCAGGATAATCAAACCTATTGTCATTGCAATCAGCAGCTCTACCAGGGTAAAACCGCTTTCTTTATTTTTAGACAAATAATTCAATAGCTTCACTTCGCAAGGATTGTCTGTAAACTAACTGATTTGCTTGATTCCCAGTAAACAGTCACAGTTACCGTCCTCATGTTAGCAGCCGGACTGGCGTCAACGACAGTTACTTCCCTTTCATGTTTATCATCAGGAAATGGGAGAAAAGCCCTTGCCTCATTTGCAGCATTTGAGTAGCCATCCCTTTTGATCTCTTCCATCTTATCCTGCGCCAGCGTTGTGGCAGTGGTAATCCTGTTGCTTAGCTTATTGCTGTTAATTATCCCTGTTATCAGAGCTGCTGTCCCAAGCAATCCTACAGAGAGAATAACCATGGCAACCAGAACTTCTATTAAAGTAAAGCCCTTATTATTTTCTATACTTACCATTTTCATAGCTTCCTAAATTTTATGATAACAGCTACTTACTCAATCATTACACGCCCGGTAATACGAACGTTCACATTTTTTGAATTGGTAGAATTAGAACTGGTTAGAGCTATGGTTCCATATGGATTTGCCGTTCCCCTGGAATGAAATTCAATCTTCTTGGTAGTGCTAATGGTTACGTCATAATAATCAGAGTGAATATCTTTGGTTATTTCTTCACCGGAATCTATAGTGTCATCGTTATTGCTGTCAGTCCATATCTTATACTCAGCATCGTCTGCAACAAACGCCAACCCAACATCGCAGTTCTGGCTAACCGCTTTCATTCTCGCCGCCATCAAGTCCCCCATTACCTGCCTTGCAGCACCATTCAATCTTGATTTTGGCAGCCAGGCGAGATAGTTCGGAATCGCAATGCCCGCAAAAATCGCCATAATAGCAATGACAATCATCATTTCAATCAAAGTAAAGCCCGATTGTTTACTGTGAAACGACATAAAGTATCCTGCAAATATTTTCTTTACAACATTATGAGCTCTTGAACAGATATCAAAATATAATCCTGCGCCTGCGTGTTGCTTATAGTTAATACAAACTCTATGCCATTCCGGCATTTTCAATGGAAATCGCTGATAATTGACGAAAAAATCATATCATTGTATATAAATTAAAATTCAATTATTAATAAACACATTATATCACGGAGTTCAACCTATTACTTTAAGATAAATTATATCTTAGCTATTAAAAGATTTAATAGTACTATTAAAATATTTAACATCTTGTCTGTGTATTTCTATGGCGATTCATAATCACCGTATATCGCAATATTCTCAGGGACTAATATTGACTTTAATATTTGATAGAATTATTACAACCAATATCGACGGATTCCTAAAAAAAATCTAAAATTGTTCAAAGTCGTTCACAAAAAACTTTTTACGAAGCCGTCATATGTTATTTACTCTGGAATTGTTGACAATAATATATAGTAAGTGTTCACTGGTTCAAAGGTTCAGGGTTCAAGGTTTTGATGAACCCGTGAACCGTTACAATATATAATTTTTGAGGACGTCATGAAAAAACTGCTGTTAGCAATAATTTTATTAATAATTCCTTCAACCTCTATTGCCTCGTACATCATAAAATTAAAATCAGGAAGCGAAATTTTTGTCTATAGTTATTGGCAGGAAGGAAACAAAATATTGTTCCATGCTTACGGAGGAACAGTTGGATTTCCCAAGGATAGTATAGAATCAATTTATGAGTTATCAGAAAAATCTGATTCTCCAAAAAATGTTCTGCCGGAAAAGGAAATTAAATATGAGGAAACAGCAGAAATAGATGAATCCCGGCTAACACCAAAAGATTTAGAGACAAAAAAGAAAGTTGCCGAAGATAAATTAAAGTCTGACGATTATAAAAATAAAAAAATCAGCCTTGTTAAGAGGTTGAAAAATCAGCAAAAAAAATTGGAACAAGACATATCAAGAGGCAAAACAGAAATGTGGATTGAACGTAGAAAGAGAAAAATAAAAGATATAATGTCTGAGATAGAGAGCATAGCAAAGGAACTCATGGAGAAAAATAACGGAATTCTTCCAGATTGGTGGAATGACATATCTGTTTCACCACCGAATAATTCATCTTAATATAAATAAATTTAGGATTTAACTCTATAGGTCTTTTTTTCTAAAGCTCACGCTCACGCCATGAACTTAAACCGCTTATTGAATCAGCCGCGGAAAGCAGAGCCTGACTGCTGTATCGTATACTGGCGTGTCCACCGTAATCCACCTCTGAACTGACGCCGCTCCCAGCCAGCACAACGCTCCCATAGGTAATCGATCTGCCTGTTCCTGTAACCACAAGATCACCGCCAGACATTACTATAATCAGGCCCTCAAAATGAAAGGTCCCAGTAATCTGCAAGTCACCGTTCACGACTAATATACCCGCCCCATCTATAGTCCCTGACACATGCGTACCAGTGCCCACACTATCAGTTATAATCGTGATCTGTGGATTGTCCCTGCTTCCGAATATATTTTCCGTAATGGTGCTTTCGCTTGCAGAATCTACAGTCAAATCAGGGGTAAGACTGTTTGCAAAATTTTGCCAGTAAGATACGCTGCCCACGCCACTTCCGTCCTCTTTTACAGGAGGATCTCCAAAAACATTTTGTTTGTTATCCGTCTCGTCAGTAATAAGTCCAACGGGAGTAATTGCTTCTTCAGCGTAAATGCCTGGTTCTGCTGGCGCCCCACCTGCCAGCGTTGCAGTACAACCAGAACCAGAACAATCGAAGTCAGGTGGCACATTATAGTCGCGTCCGTCTATTTCGCTCGCTCCGCTTAATTCAACTGTCGGGTTATTCCCATAAATTCCTAGAGCACCATCTACGTCAACTTCCCGGTAATAATAAATGGCTTTAATTGTCTTGGAAGCATTATTTACTGTCCCTGTTGATGTAATAATAACCTTTTTGTCTGAATCAGAAAAAAGATCTCCATCATCATTATTGTCGGTAACCTGAACTGCATAAGTTCCATCCCCGAAACTTACAGAAGAGCCAAAACTTAAAATTCCATCATCAGAAGTGCCTGGATTTCCATCAGTACCCAACAATTCATCATCAAAGCCGTTTGAAGTGCCTGCCTTCAGAGCATTAGTAGCTCGCTGGATTCCTGCTTCCGCCGCATAAAATGCCTGCTCGCTGAGCTTGTAATTGGTTCCAATTTTAAGGTCTGTTGTTGTAATTATAACGGCCGTGGTTCCCAAAATCGCTATAATAGCCAAAAACATGAGGCCCACAGGAAGAACAAATCCTTTTTCATTTCCAAATTTTAAAGCTATATTTAACATATCTGCCTCCCATTGCAGTCCACCAGAATTCTATACCATACTAATAATTTAATCAAGTTTTGTGCCATGTTGTGTCATGTTGATATCATGTATAATAGAACCGCTTAAATTTAAAGAAGAAATTAATTGATTAATTATATTACCTCTGAATTTTATTGACAAATTTATATGAAAAAAGAATTTTTACGAACGACTTTTGAGCAAAAAAACAAAATTTTTACGAAACCGCCCTATCTATTAACCATTAACTTTTTTTATAGTCAGAAATCTGGAAACCCAAGGTATTTGACGAGGGATGTCATGGGGGAGGTGCTATTATTGCAGGAAAATACAACTGAGGCAAAGATGAAATACAAGAACAGGTTACTTGAAAGAAAACTGAGTGCAAGCGCGAAGACTTCTCAAGGACGAATGGAAAAATAATCAATAATCAATTGTTAATAATTAATTTTTAAGTTAGCGCTTATTGGTTTAATACTCCGCCGCTTGCGGCGGGGAGTCTTCATTTGTTGTTGATAAAGTCCACGGCATTTTGAAAAATTTGCAATCCTGTTGCAGGACCCATCTCAAATACTTTGCCCTGACGTTTAAGCTCTTCCTTTTGGCGAGTCCAGTCTGGATGGTTAGTCGGATGATTGTAGGCTTCAGGATGGGGCATAAGGCCGAAAATCCTGCCGGTTGGGTCACATATTCCTGCTATATCAAGTACTGATCCATTTGGATTGTATGGGAAAGCGCTGTTTGCAAGTTCTCCGTCCGGCATGGAATACTGAATTACAACCTGGTTACTGTTTACAAGGCGCTCTATGGTGGACTCATCTGAATAAAATTTTCCTTCACCATGTCTAATGGGAAGTTCTAAGCAATCCATGTCCTTTGTAAATATGCAGGGTGATGCGGAATTTACTTTCAGGTTTACCCAGTCATCCCTGAAATTTCCGCAATCGTTAAATGTAAGCGCCACCGACCGTACACTGTATTCATGGTTAAAACCAGGCAAAAGCCCGAGGTTCACAAGAGTCTGAAACCCATTGCATATCCCAAGTACAAGATTACCATTACCAATAAATTGTTTCAGCTTTTCTCCAAGATTTGTTTTAAGGCGTACAGCCTGAATAACACCTGCGCCATGATCATCTCCCCAGCTAAACCCTCCGACAAAAACCATAATTTGAAAATCTTCAAGCTTTACATCTCCATTAATAAGAGAATTTATATGAACCCGGACAGCTTTTGCGCCTGCCAGTTCAAAGGCATAGGCTGTTTCATGATCGCAATTCAAGCCGTATCCGGCAAGTACAAGTGCATTTACTTTGCTCATATTGACTTCTCCGATAGCATCTCTTACCCTGCCCCCTAATCGCTGACTCAAACAATCATTTTAGTTTAGTAGCATGTGAATATCGAATATCGAACAAGGAATGTCGAACAGCAGAAGTTTTTTGAAAGGAATAAATCAATATCTTTCACTTCGATATTCTGCGGTTCCTTGTTCTGCGGTTTTGCGGTTCAAATAAGCTTGTTTCATGGTCACAATTAAGCCGTATCCAGCAAGTACAAGTGCATTTACTTCGCTCAATTTAGGTTTCATGTTTTGATCAACCGTTAACTGTAAACTGTTAACCGTAAACGGCTACCTTTCAACAAAGGTCTTTGAATGGCTCTTTCCATGCGGTCTTAAGGCTATCAACAGGAACTGAAATAATAACTTTGCCATCAATACCCTTTACAACAAAATCTGGTTCTCCGGTTATTTTTCCTATGCAGGCACATGGAAGGTCTTTAAAAATATTTTCAAAAAGCTCCTTATGCTGAGGGTCAATGCTTACAATAAATCGTCCGGCAGATTCGGAAAATAATATTTTGTCATCACGATCAATATTATCCACTGGCACATTTGCAAGATCAATTTCCATGCCAAGGTTGCCGCCCATTGCCGTCAAAGCAAGATGCACTCCCAGACCGCCGCGATATATACCATGTGCGGATGCCACAATTTCTCTGCCAACGGCATGGCCAAGAGCCTTGTAAACAGGCGCAAACTTATCTGGCATAACCCTGGGAACATTAAGGCCAGTATATCCAAAATGATCGTAATACTCAGATCCCCCCAACTCGTTTCTGGTGGTTCCAAGGACATAAACCAGATCCCCAGGCATTTTACTGTCCAAGGTAATGCATTTAGTTATATCATCTAAGACGGATGTTGCTGAGAACTGGAGAGTCTCAAGTGCGGAGACTTTATGTGTTTCACCATAACGGCCAGGAAGATAACCATCAACATACATACTGTCTTTGCCTGAAAGAAGTGGAATTTCATATGCCTGACAAATATCCCTAAGAGCAAGGCATGAACGGACCAGTTGAGCAGCCTTGAATCTACCGTCAGGATTGTTTTCTGAATCATATTGAATATTCGGCCAGCAGAAATTATCTACGCCGCCTATATGTTGTTCAAAATTCGCCCCAACAGCTATAAGCCTGCGCACGGCTTCGTCAATGGTACAGCTTGTCATATGATATGCATCAATAAGTGAATAAGTGGGCAGCAGAGCCTGGGAAAAAGCAAGACCTTTATTAGAATCAAGCACCGGCCTTAAAACAACTGCATCACTGTTAACGTCTCGACTGGCGCCAACCAGAGGTTTTATTACGCTTGTACCCTGGACTTCATGGTCATACTGCCTGGCAATCCATTCTTTGGAGCATATATTGGGACGCGCAAGAATATCTTTCAGTAAAGTTTCGTAATCAACCGGTTTTCTTAAAACCGGCTCAAACAGTCCTCGCTTATCAGGAGGCTGCCAGTGCGCATCAAATTCCCACTGAGGGAAACCAGAAGAAAGCAGATCAAGATCAATATAGGCACAGGTTTTACTATTGTAAGAAATATGAAGTTTGCCTGTATCAGTAAAAGTTCCTATAACTGTGCTTTCTACAGCATGTTTTTTTGAAAGCTCAAGAAAGCGTTTTAGATCCTCCGGCCTTACAGCTACTGTCATGCGTTCCTGAGATTCCGAAATCCATATCTCCCACTGATCAAGTCCTTCATATTTTAAAGGAACCTTTTCAAGCTGGATATCACATCCATTTGAAAACATTGCTGATTCACCTACTGATGATGAAAGCCCTCCTCCACCGTTATCGGTAATAAATGCTATAAGCCCTTCATCACGTGTTTCTAAGAGGAAATCATGCATCTTTTTCTGGGTGTACGGGTCACCGATCTGGACATGGCCGGCAGGAGTATGCTCGGAAAAAGTCTCTGATGCTGCGGTCACACCATGAATTCCATCTTTGCCGACCCTTCCGCCACACATGATAACCAGATCGCCGGGAGAAATATCTTTCTGCTCCGATGGTTCATCTTTTACCATAGCAGGCATGATACCAAGTGCTGTTACAAAAACCAGGCATTTGCCCATGTATCCATGATGGAAAAAAACCTGACCAAAGGGTGTCGGTATCCCGCTTTTGTTGCCGCCGTCTCTTACTCCTTCTATAACGCCGTCTAAAAGCCGTCTCGGGTGCAGGCGCGGTTTGAGATCTCCGTTATAATCCCTGTGCCCCACACAATAGCCGTAGCTGCCCATAATCAGCTTTGACCCCTTGCCAGTACCCATGGGGTCACGGTATATTCCTACTATGCCGGTTATAGCCCCGCCATATGCTTCCATATTGGACGGAGAATTATGCGTTTCTCCGGTAATAACATAATGATGATCCTGGTCAAAACGACCCACACCGGCATTATCCCACAAAACAGATACAACCCAGGATTTTCTTTGCTTTAATGTCAAGGTGGGAGTTTCAATGCAGGTTTTAAAAAGATTATCCACAAGTTCTAAATTATCTGCTGCAAGATCATGGTAACGGAACAGCCCCCGGAAAGTATTATGATTGCAATGGTCGCTTCTGGCCTGAGAAATATATTCAAGTTCAATATCTGTAGGGTCTGAGAGCCCGACTTTTGCACGCGCTGCCTGAACATTTTCTTCTAAAAAATATTTCCTTATAATTGGTATATCATTTGGATTCAAAGCCAGATTACGTTCATTACTGATTTGCTTTAGTGTTGAATCGCTGTCTATCGGAATTGTGATAACTGTAGGTATGTGGTTAAGCTTAACTTTTGGAATTATAAAGCCGATCCCTGTCTCAGGATCCCAATCATCTTTTGAAAAAATCTTCCACTGCTGTATAATATCATTTGCCAGAAGCTCGCCGGCAATTTTATCTGTGTCTTCGGCAGTAAGACCGTTGCCTTTCAGGCAAAAACGCTTTGATGTATATATAGCTTCATTTGGACCGAACTTTGCTCCCAGAATATCTTCCATTGCTTCAACAGCAGTGCTGCCCGGGTTGTCCTTAACTCCAGGCCTGTAGCCGACCCAAATAGTCCAGTCAAATTCAACAGGCAAAGGCTCAAAAGAAGAAATTTGCGTTACAGGATTTGTAAAAACCTCTGTCTGTATTTTCTTCAATTGATCATCCGACAGGCGCGCATCAATTGTTACTACATGAATTGTTCTTACCTGTGAAAGGTCAATCCCAAAGTAATGCATTGCCTTCTGTCGAATACCTTCGCCCTCAGCATCAAACAAATCGGATTTTAATGTTATTTCCAGTCTATTAGGCATAATAATAATCTAACATTGAATATTGAAGTTTAATAACGTTTTTCATTACTTCGACATTCTGCGGTTCAAAAAGAAATGTGCTTAAGTCAATAAATAAAATTCGAAAACTCAAGAGTATATACTATTACAATCAAACTAACTAAAAAACATGCGTGTAATATCATTATAAAACACATAAATCATGAGCATAATCAACACAAAGATACCTACCTGCTGGGCAATTTCACGAAATTTAACATTTACGGGACGTCCTGTTGCCGCCTCAATAAAAAAGAAAACCAGATGACCTCCATCCAGAACAGGTATGGGCAGAAAGTTGATTATGGCAAGATTAATACTAAGCAGCGCTATAAAAAACAACAGGTTTGATATTCCCTCTTCGGCCTGTTGTCCTGCCATCTGAGCAATCATAAGCGGACCGCCCAGAGTTTTTGTCGATATGGTACCCTGAATCAGCTTTACAATACTAACTATAGTTAACTTTGAAATGTTATAGGTCTGTATTA
This sequence comes from Deltaproteobacteria bacterium, assembly GCA_030272815.1. Taxonomy (GTDB): domain Bacteria; phylum Desulfobacterota; class Desulfobacteria; order Desulfobacterales; family ETH-SRB1; genus B13-G4. The sequence goes on along the minus strand of JAJSZT010000002.1, from coordinate 21,859 downwards.
TGCTCTCTGAAAAGGCCTGGAAAAAATTCAATTCCTTTGAAAAACCATTTCCTGAAGATGTAATACCAATAACATAACGCTGAAAATCCTCGCCAAAAATATTCTTGGAAGTTATTAGTTCAGGCTTAACATTTGCGACAATTATAGATTCGTTTCTCTGAATATGTAATACAAGTTCCTCTCCATTGCTTTCAGAAATAATTTTCGCCAGGACCTCCCATCTCTCAATGGGAATTTCATTAATAGCTAATATTCTATCGCCTGTTTCCAGCCCTTCTCTAAAAGCCGGGCTATTCTCTTTAACCTCTCCTATGTAAGGCTCTAAAATAAAAGTTCCATAAATCTGAAACATTCCAAAGAAAATTATCATTGCGAGGAGAAGATTAAAGAAAGGACCGGCAGCAACAATTAAAATTCGTTTTAAGACATGCTTGTGGGTAAAAGAAACAGATATATCATCAGGGCTGACATCAGCATTTGGATCCTCACCTACCATTTTTACAAAACCGCCAAGGGGGATTGCCGAAACGCAATAATCGGTATTGCCTATCCTTTTGCCGAATATTTTGGGGCCAAACCCTATGGAAAATTTCTCTACCCCTACTCCGAACAACCTGGCAACTATGAAATGGCCGAGTTCATGAAATGATATAAGTATTCCTAATACTATTATAAATGCAAATATACTTGTGCTCATAATGTTTTCTGTTATTTTTAACGGTTTACGGCGTGGAATGCGCGCTAAATGCTCGGCAACATTGCATGGGTTTGCTGTTTCACCACAAACGTTGGCGAACACACAGGTTCGCCCCTACCCTGATTTCTCTCCATCCAAAGCCACGGACAAACAAGTTTGTCCATGCCACCCGACATCCAATCATCCATCCATCCCCTGACCTTTTATCAGCTCTTCAACTGTTTTTCTACCCCACTTATCAGCTTCAAGGATATCAGATAATGTTGGATTTTTGACAGATGAATGTTTCTCTATTGTATTTTTTATTAACTCTGGAATATTGGTAAATGAAATGCGTTTATCCAGAAAGGCCTCCACTGCCACTTCATTTGATGCATTTAAAACCGCAGGCATTGTTCCACCTATTTCACAGGCTTTAAAAGCCAGTGCAAGACATGGAAACTTTGTTAAGTCGGGCTGCTGAAAGGTAAGCGCCCCAATATTTACAAAATCCGGAATCAGTTGCTTAAGCGGAAGACGTTCCGGATAAGATATGGCATATGCTATGGCCCCCTTCATATCCGGAATGCCTAATTGAGCGACAACCGCCCCATCTCTATAGGCAACCATTGAGTGAATCACGCTTTGCGGATGAATTACAACTTTAATCATATCATGCGATACTCCGAAAAGATGTTTTGCCTCAATTACCTCAAGCCCCTTGTTCATAAGAGTGGCTGAATCTATGCTGATCTTTTTGCCCATCTGCCATGTAGGATGATTTAGAGCCTCCTCTGGTTTTATCGAGACAAATTCATTTGCCGGCTTGTTCAAGAATGGACCGCCTGAAGCTGTCAGTAGTATCTTATCCATATCCTCTCTGCGGTGGCCCGCAATACATTGAAATACAGCACTATGCTCGCTATCTATGGGAAATATGCTTACACCTTTTTCCGCTGCTTTTTTTACAACGATCTCACCAGCCATCACAAGGGTTTCTTTGTTGGCCAGTGCAATGTTCTTTCCAGCTTCAATTGCAGCCAGGGTAGGCATCAATCCTGCAGCACCTACCATTGCAGTTACAACCATTTCGACAGAATCATAAGTAGCTGCAGCTCTGTATCCATCTTCACCATGCAATATTTCAACATCAGCGCCTGACGGAAGCACATTTTTCAATTCTAAAGCTCTGTTTTCATCAAAAACCACCGCTATCTCAGGATGAAATGTTTCAATCTGTCTGGCTAATAATTCAACATTATTGGCCGCAGCAAGAGCTTTGACCTCAAACCGGCCACGAAACATTTCTACAATCTTGAGAGTATTACGTCCTATGGATCCAGTAGATCCGAGTATTGAAAGATTTTTCATGGTTTTAATGTATTACACCTGAAGCGAATATATTTTCATAAAGCTAAAGTGTCACAAATTCGTAAGCGTTCACGGAACGTTGAAATTAGAAATTAGGCCTTCATGCTTTTGTACTGTTGATGAACGCATTCAATTTTGGGCCGAGTTTTTCAACTATTGCTTTGTATTCTGTTGCGCTTGACCCAGATAAAACTTTTCTTCTGATGAGTTTTCGCAACCATGATTTGGTTTCTTCAAGTGAACCTTTTTGTTCCACTTATCAAAGTCCTGCCAGAACATATCTGATAACTCTTCCGCCAGTTTATAGACATCCAACTCGTAAACTCGTTTCATCTCTCCCTAATTTCTACTTTCCAATTTCAAGTTTCAAGCCGTGAACGGCTACACAAACTCTTTAAAAAAATATGCAACAGGAGCGGCAAACAGAAGAGCGTCAATACGATCCAGTATGCCGCCGTGTCCAGGCAATAATGAACCGGAATCCTTAATATCAGCGGAACGCTTTAGTGCTGATTCAAACAGATCGCCCACCTGGCCTGCGATACCAATAAAGAGGAATAAAAGGATGCTTGCTCCCAATGATAAGTAAGAAAGAAAAAAATACTTAAAAAATAATCCGACGACCAAATTTGAAAAAAGCCCCCCAATTGAACCCTCTATTGTTTTTTTGGGGCTTACTGAAGGACAGAGCTTGTGCCTGCCAAAATAAGAACCGGCATAAAATGCGCCAATATCACCGGCAAAAACAACAAATAAAAGGAAAAATATCCAGAGCATTCCGTCCGCTCCGTTACGGATCATAACCAGAAAGGAAAGTAATATGGGAATATAAATAATTCCCAGAATCTGCTTTGTAAAATTCTCAAGTATGAACGGGTCGGATTTAAACTGTGTAAGAACGATAAGGCTGGAAATAATTAAATTAAAAGCAATTATGATTATAATAAAATCTAATGCGTTTTTATAAGCCGCCCATATAATGACAGGTCCAACAAATGTGGCCAGAAGCAAGATAATGCCCGATATGGTTTTACCTTTTGTATTAAAAACAATACGAAAATATTCCCACAGAGCCAAAAAGCATATTATGCTCACTGAAACAACGAACAAAAGCCCCCCCTTGTAAATCATCAAAAAAAGAAAGGGGAGAGATACAATGCCTGTAATCCAACGTTTTAAATGCATAATACTACGGGGCTTAAACTTTTCCAAATCTGCGCTCACGGCGCTGATAGTGTTTCAAAATCTGCAAAAACTCCTGTTTGCTAAAGTCGGGCCATAAGGTTTCTGTAACAAAAATCTCCGTGTACGCAATTTGCCAAAGAAGAAAATTACTTATGCGCATTTCACCGCTGGTTCTTATAAGCAGATCAGGATCGGGCATTCCTTTTGTGTAAAGGAAATCAGATACGAGTTCGGGCGTTATTAAGTCAGGATCAATCTTGCCTTCTTTTGTTTTTGTTGCTATTTCCCTGACCATCCTGACTATCTCGGCACGCCCTCCATAGCTCAATGCAAGATTAAGCATCAAACCGTTATTTTTTTTTGTTAGAGTCATTGTCTTGTGCAGGACATGCTGAACATCTTCCGGCAGCTTCTCTATCTGTCCAATGGCATTGAGACGGATATTATTATCCAACATCTCTTTCTGCTCTGACTTAAGAAAATTTTTCAGGAGGCTCATGAGAGCGATGACTTCGGTCTTTGGCCTCTGCCAGTTTTCAGTGGAAAAAGCATATAAAGTCAGGATGGAAACACCTATTTCACGACAGGCTCTAACAACAACTCGAACTACATCAACACCCTTTTTATGTCCTTCAATGCGATTTAAAATACGCTTTTTTGCCCAACGCCCATTACCATCCATGATGATAGCGATATGACAGGGGAGACTCGCTGGATCAATATCAGAGGAAGACTCGCTAGAATTCAATGATCTCTTTCTCTTTTTCTTTAAAGATGTCGTCATTTATAAGCTTGATACGTTCATCCGTTATCTTCTGGATCTGGTCCTGTGCTTTGAAAGCATCATCTTCTGAAATATCTCCATCCTTTTTTAAAGATTTGATCAGTTCGTTTGAATCACGCCTGATATTACGCATCGCTACCTTGTAGTCTTCGCATATTTTCCGTACGATTTTTACAAGTTCCTTACGTCTTTCTTCGGTAAGCGCTGGAATGGATATGCGAATAATCTTACCATCATTTGAAGGAGTGAGGCCCAGATCGGATTTCAATATCGCCTTTTCAATATTCTTGATTACAGTAACATCCCAGGGCTGTATTATAATAAGGCGACTTTCAGGAACTGAGAGCGAGGCCATCTGGTTAATGGGAGTCAGTGTGCCATAATAATCAACAAGTATTCCATCAAGCAAAGAAAGAGAAGCACGACCAGTCCTGACTTTATTTAAGTCCTTTTTAAGGGCGCCAATTGATTTGCCCATATTTTCTTTTGTTTCTTTATATATGGATTCCAGCATATAATTTTACCTTTTCGTCATCAATTGTTTATCCTGGTCCCGATTTCCTCTCCACATATTATCTTTCTGAGATTTCCCTTGTTTTTAATATCAAAAATTACAAGAGAAAGCTGGTTCTCCATAGCCAGAGAAATCGCTGTCATATCCATGACTTTGAGCTGTCTTTCCAACACTTCTATATAGGTGATTTTTTTAATGAACTTAGCGTCTTTATTGATAAGGGGATCTGAATCATACAGGCCGGTAACCCTGGTGGCTTTCAGCAAAATCTCAGCATGAATCTCCTGACCTCTTAAAACTGCAGCGGTATCTGTAGTAAAATAGGGATTTCCAGTACCTGCCGCAAAAATAACCACACGTCCTTTTTCAAGATGACGAATAGCTCTACGCAGAATGTAAGGTTCAGCCACCTCATGCATCGATATGGCAGACTGAGTGCGGGTCTGAACACCTTTCTTTTCAAGTGCGTCCTGCAATGCGAGGCTGTTGATCACTGTTGCCAGCATTCCCATATGGTCAGCAGAAGTTCTATCCATTCCCAATGAACTGGCGGCAATCCCTCTGAAAATATTCCCGCCGCCGACAACAATAGCTATTTGAACCCCTAAATCAAATATCGAGCGAACCTCTTCAGCCACATATTTTATAACTTCCGTGCTGATACCAAAACTCTGATCGCCCATAAGAGCTTCACCGCTCAATTTTAACAGAACCCTGTTGTATCGAGGAAGTGTCAAGTCTTAAGAATCTCCTATCTGAAATCTTACAAAACGTTTGATTGTTATGTTCTCGCCCATCTTTGCAATCAGATCATTTAAAAGATCCGATATATTCACATCCGGATTACGCACGTATGCCTGATTCAACAGGCAGTTATCCTTATAAAACTTGTTTAGTTTTCCCTCAACTATTTTGTCTATCACGTTTTCGGGTTTACCCAATTCAATGGCCTGGGCACGATATATTTCCTTTTCTTTATTTATGACTTCCTCCGGCACATCATCGGATGCGATTCCAACAGGATTGGTTGCCGCTATATGCATAGCTATATTTTTAGCAAATTCTTTAAAGTCATCATTCTTTGCAACAAAGTCGGTCTCGCAGTTTATCTCAACCAGCACTCCCAGCTTGCCGCCCATATGGATATAAGGTTGGATTAATCCTTCGCTCATAGACCTCCCGGCCCTCTTCTGCGCTGTTGCCAACCCTTTTTTCCTTAAAAAATCGACTGCGTTATCTATATCGCCATTGCTTTGTGAAAGCGCTTCTTTACAATCCATTATTCCGACTCCGGTCTTTTCACGGAGCTGTTTAACCATTGTAGCACTTATTGTCGTCATTATTATTCTCCTATATCCTTTGCTTCAGTAGTTTCTCCTGATTCTTCGCTTTCATTATCATCTGAGGTTTCTGAAGAAGCTATGGGAGCTGTTTTTCTGATTATCTCGACGACAGGTCCCTTAGAACCGTCTGCAATAACCTTTCTTTCACCGGGTTTTAACTCTGAATCTACTGGTAAACCTTCGGCTTTATCCTCTATCTCCTTATCGGCCTCAGCCTGCTGTTTTTCCAACAAGCGCTGTTTTCCCTCAATACAAGCTTCGGCAATTCTGGATGAAATCAGTCTTATCGCCCGAATAGCATCATCATTGCCCGGTATAATATAATCTATTTCCTCTGGATCACAATTGGTGTCAACAATAGCAATAATTGGAATCTTCAGCCGTTTTCCCTCACGAACAGCAATTGCCTCGTTTTTGGGATCAACAACAAATATAGCACCGGGAAGCTTATTCATGGAACGGATTCCGCCAAGAACGTCGTCAAGTTTTACCCGGGACTTTTGAAGTTTCAATCTCTCTTTTTTGGGGAAAAGGTTAATTGATCCATCATTTATTATATTATTGAGATGATTAAGGCGGTCGATACTCTGTTTTATTGTCTGAAAATTTGTAAGCATTCCGCCAAGCCATCTGTTGTGGACATAGAACATCTCGCATCTATTGGCCTCTTCATAAATAGATTCGCGCGCCTGCTTTTTGGTTCCTACAAAAAGGATTGACTCGTCATTTGCAACCAAATCGACTATAAAGTCATATACATTTTTAAACATACGAACGGTTTTCTGAAGATCTATGATATAGATACCGTTCCTTGCCCCAAAGATAAAAGGTTTCATCTTGGGATTCCAGCGCTTTGTCTGATGACCGAAATGTACTCCTGCCTCAAGGAGTTCCTTCATTGTAATATAAGACATAGTTTTTCCCTTCTATAGACTTTCAGATAATTAATTTCACAAGGCCAGAAGGAGGAAAGCGTATTAGTTATACGTCGACGACTGATAACACAGTGAAATTATTTATCTGAAAGTCTATAAATCTTAAATGGTTATTCTTTCGCCTTCATCATCCCTGTTCCCGACTTTCAATGAAAGCACCGGGGAAAAGGTCCAAAGACGTGTGACTAATCGTTCACGGTTAACAGTTGATCAAAATATAAAACTGTAAACCGACAACTGTGAACTGTTACGCGTGTGATATATGCGTAAGCGTTCACGGAACGTTAAAATTAGAAAATAGAAATTGGAAATTTGGTCTTCATGCTTTTGTACTGTTCTTTCCAATTTCAAGTTTCAAGCCGTGAACGGCTACATATATACAAACCTATTTTAATTAACAAATATTATAATGCTCTGCAATAGTTTTTTATTTAAAACTTCGTAACATCTCCACCTTCCACCTTCAGCATACAAACCATCCTATAGTGAGCACTGTAGTCTTTTTTAAAGACAACATTTTCATAATTCCCACAATCATCTATAATTTTTTTGATCTGATCTTTTTGATCATGTCCTATCTCCAGCAAAAGTATTCCCTTTTGTACAAGGAAGGCATGAGCCTCAAAGATAATTTTTTTAATTGAGTCCAGGCCGGCTTTACCCCCGTCAAGAGCCCTAATGGGCTCATATCTGTATATCTCAGGCTGAAGGTCAGGTATGGACAGCGTCCTGATATAAGGAGGGTTGGATATAATCATGTCAAATAGGTTCCCGGTATTTTTTAACGGCTCAAGCCAATCCCCGGCAAAAAAATTTATTTTTTCATCAAGATGATGGAGCTTTGCATTCATAAATGCCAGTTTAACAGCTTCATCTGAACTATCAGATGCAAAATAGATATACTCCGGCCTTTCAGATGCAAGCGCCAGGGTTATTGCGCCGGAACCTGTACCAAGCTCTAAAATACGCTTTGGCCCAGGACCCAATTCCGAAAGTGAAAGCGCTGACTCAACAAGACATTCTGTCTCAGGGCGTGGAATCAGTACATCCTTTGTCACAGTTAGATCCATGGACCAAAATTCCCTGGTGCCCACGATATATGCAACAGGTTCCCTCTTAATCCTCCTTTTTATATATGTTTTGAACAGCAAAAGTTCATCGACAGTAAGCGGCTGATCATAGCGCAAATACAAATCTATCCTTTTAAAGCCTAATGTATGCGCCAGAAGTATTTCAGATGTTGATCTTGGACTGTCAATGTTGTGGGATTTAAAATACGAAGTAGTCCATTCGAGGAGTTTAATTATTGTCCATTCAGGAAACTCTGAGTTCGACTGATTTTGCATTCTGTAAAGCCTGAGTTTGATAAAATGTTGTAAGCTGGTCTATTATATCATCTATATCCCCCTGCATAATACTTTCCAGTTTATAAAGGGTAAGTCCGATCCTATGGTCTGTAACCCTGCCCTGTGGAAAGTTATATGTTCTTATCCTTTCACTTCTATCCCCGCTTCCTATCTGGCTTTTCCGTTCTTCCGACCTCTTTTCATTTTGTTCTCTGATCTTACTGTCAAGAAGACGGGCGCGCAAAACCTTCATGGCCCTGTTTTTGTTTTTCAGTTGTGACTTTTCATCCTGGCAAGTAACAACAAGGCCTGTTGGCAGATGAGTAATTCGCACGGCTGAATCGGTAGTATTTACAGATTGACCTCCTGGTCCGCTTGAACGATATACATCAACTTTAATTTCATTTGGATCGATATGGACTTCAACCTCTTCCGCTTCAGGCAAAACCGCCACTGTAATCGCAGAGGTGTGTATTCTTCCTTGAGTTTCAGTTGCAGGAACACGCTGAACACGATGAGTACCGCTCTCATATTTAAAGCGGTTATATGCTCCTTTACCATGGATCATCGCTACAATCTCTTTTAAACCACCTACGCTTGTTGTATGATGATTCATGATCTCAACCTTCCAGGATCTGTTTTCAGCATATCTACTGTACATTCTGAACAGATCATTTGCAAACAGGCTTGCCTCCTCTCCTCCTGTCCCGGCTCTTATTTCAATTAATACATTTTTTTCATCGAGCGGATCCTTGGGAATAAGTAGCTTTTTAAGCTCTTCTTCCAGCTTCTCCCTTTCAGTACTTAATGAGTTAACTTCTTCCCGGGCTAAATTTTTTATTTCAGGGTCAGCATCCTTCAGCAATTCGTTGCTGTCCTCAAGATCTTCTATTATCTGTTTGTAATTCCTGTAAACTGATACAATCTTGTTAAGTTCAGCATGTTCCTGGCTATACTTCTGGTATAAGTCCCGATCCTGAATTATCTTGGGATTACCCAATAATTCTTCCAATTCTAAAAAGCGGTTTTCAACCCCTTTTAGCTTATTAAACATAAATAATACTTACCTATTGATATTGGTCGAGTGGTTGACTACTCGACTATTTACAGACATTATAGACTTTGTGCCTTAGTGGTTGAACTGTTACTAAAATTGTACGGTTTACAGTTCACAGTTCACGGTTACTCAAAAAAGAAAACCGTGAACCGTGAACCGACAACTGTGAACCGTTCCTTATGTTTAAGTTACTTCTGAAATTTTTCATATTTTTTGCGGAAACGTTCAATTCTACCGGCTGTGTCAATGAGTTTCTGCTTACCTGTAAAAAATGGATGGCATTTTGAGCAGATCTCAATTCGTATATTTGATTTTGTTGAACCGATTTCCATCACATTTCCACATGCACACTTAATAGTAGTATTAGAGTACTTAGGATGTATGTCAGCTTTCATTTTATACCCCCTTATAGATTTCCAGATAAATAATTTCACTGCGTTATCAGTCGAAATCCTCGACGACGTACAACTCAGTACGACTTACTCGGATTTCTCCTTCTAGCCTTGTGAAATTAATTATCTGAAAATCTATGTATGCTTATTATGAATTCATTGAATTTAAGAAACTTTTATTATCTTTTGTTCCGCTCATTTTTTCAAGTAAAAATTCCATACTGTCTGAAGGATTTAATGAGGAAAGGAGTTTTCTTAATATCCAGACACGGGTAAGAGTTTCTTCATCCAGCAGCAACTCTTCTTTACGGGTACCTGATTTCTTTATATCAATCGCAGGGAATAATCTTTTATCAGAAAGTCTTCTATCTAATTGAATTTCCATATTGCCCGTACCCTTGAATTCCTCAAAAATAACTTCATCCATCCGGCTTCCCGTATCAACCAGAGCAGTTGCTATAATAGTAAGGCTTCCACCTTCTTCAATATTTCTGGCCGCGCCAAAAAAACGTTTCGGCCGCTGGAGAGCATTTGAATCAACTCCACCGGAAAGAATCTTTCCGCTCGGCGGCATAACAGAATTATAGGCACGCGCAAGTCTTGTTATGCTATCCAGCAGAATAATAACATCCTTTTTGTGCTCCACCAGCCTTTTTGCCTTTTCGATCACCATTTCGGCGACCTGAACATGTCTTTCAGCAGGTTCATCAAAAGTTGAGCTTATAACTTCCGCATTAACTGACCGCTCCATATCCGTAACCTCTTCAGGGCGTTCATCAATCAGAAGAACAAAAGGAATAATATCTTTATGGCTGGCAATAACGCTGTTGGCAATATTCTGCAAAAGCATCGTCTTTCCTGATCTGGGAGGTGAAACGATCAGTCCCCTCTGGCCAAAACCAATAGGAATTATAAGATCCATTATTCGTGTGGAGTAATTATCGGAAGAAGTTTCAAGGTTTATTTTTCTGTCAGGATAAAGCGCGGTCAGATTATCAAAAAGGATCTTTTCCCTGGCCACTTCAGGATCTTCATAGTTTACAGCCTCAACTTTCAAAAGCGCAAAATACCGTTCAGACTCCTTTGGCCGTCGGATCTGCCCCGACACAGTATCTCCTGTCCGCAAATTGAAACGACGTATCTGTGACGGAGAAACATAAATGTCATCAGGGCCGGGAAGATAATTGGAATTAGGCGATCTCAAGAACCCAAATCCGTCAGGCAATATCTCAAGTGTTCCTTCGCCGAATATTAAACCATCCTTTTCAATCTGGGCCTGCAGAAGGGCAAAAACAAGATCCTGCCTTCGCATTCCGGCGGCACCATCAATATTAAAACTCTTTGCCATATCTGTCAGTTCACTTATTTTCTTGTCTTTTAATTCAACTATGTTCATTAAAATTTACCCCTTTACTTAATTCTTATAAACCCAATAATCCGTATTTCTCACAGCATTCAGACTTCGTCACCCAATTAAGTCTTTAAAACGGATTTCATGCACGCCTCACTTTATTTTATCTTCGATGGCGGAATGAGTGAAACGGCAAAAGCTAATTCCGGATGGGTTGCTTGCTAATACAGTAACTAATAGACTGGTTCCCCGTTGGTTATTAGAGACCTTTGCAAAACGCCCCCTTTTGCCCAATTAGCGCTAAAGGTTAGCGCTTTCGCTTCACTACGTGTCACTAAAGTGCCGGCGTCAGGCTCAAATTTTAAACCTCGAAATACTCAATGTATTCCTGCATTTAAAATTTTTGTCTTGAACAAAATTGAATATTTTTCAAAGGGCTCTATTATGGAGGAATATAATTGTTTAGTTTAGTGATTTTTTAATTCAGAAGAATTTAAAAGGTATTCTCTCCAATAGGTGGGCTTACTGCCTTAAATAAATTAAAAAATAACTTACGATTTCTTGTTTGTCAAGCACTTTCAATACTTTTTTCGTATTTTCTTATTAGTTCACTATATAAAACTTCAACTGATTTTATCAACTGTTCGATTGAACCGTTATTTTTTATAACCAATTCAGCCCGTTTAATCTTTTCTTCTTCAGGCATCTGTAAGCTGAAAAGGGATTCCGCATCATAGCGTGAAACTTTATCCCGGCACATCAGCCTTTCAATCCGCAATTCATAGTCGGCGCTAACCGTTATGACCAAATCGAACAGGTATTCCAAGCAAAGTTCAAAAAGAAGAGGTATTTCTACAAAAACAAATCTTTTAACATCTTTTTCCGCCTTATTCATTTTTAACTGAATAAACTTTATTATTTCAGGATGTACAATTTTCTCCAGCGTTTTACGTGCAGAATCGTCATTTGCAATAATGCTTCTCAGCATTTTACGATTCAGAAAGCCGTTTTCTTTCAACACCCCTTTTCCAAAGAAATTAATTATATTTTTATAGGCAGGGGTGCCCGGAGAAACAACTTCCCTTGCAATAACATCGGAAAAAACTACTTGCGCGCCCATTTTTTTTAAAATATTACAGACAGAAGTCTTGCCAGAACCAGCATTGCCTGTAACCGCGACCTTTATTGTCTTCTTTTTATAATCTTGCATAAAATATATGAATATATTGTTATAACCATGAACAAATTAGATATAAAAATTATACCGAAAATTAAAGGCGCATATATTGTCGGTGGTTCAATAAGGGATATAATTCTTGGAAGATTTCCTTTTGATTATGACATCGCTGTTTTTGGAAATCCAGAAGAATTTGCAAAAAAAATAGCTGTAAAAAAATCAGATCACATCATTGAGTTAGGTAAGAAGGATCACAATATAATCCGGGTAATTTCCGATAATAAAATCTTTGATATATCTTCGGCCAATGGGAACACTATTGAAGATGACCTTCTCAAAAGAGATTTTACGATCAATGCCATGGCCTATTCTTTGTCATCGGGAAAGATTATTGACTGTACTGGCGGCATGAAGGACCTTGCAGACAAAAAAATTCGCATGGTTTCAGATACAGCATTTGAGAAAGACCCTGTCCGTCTTATCAGGGCTTACAGGATAGGCGCATCACTGAATTTTGAAATCGAAAAAAATACGGTCTCTGCGATAAGAAAAAATGCAAAGCTTATAAAAAATTCTGCCGGCGAACGCATCAGGTCGGAATTTTTAAGGATACTGCAAGCGCCTGAATCACATCATTTTATTTCTCAAATGGCTGATACCGGACTTTTATTTGCCATTTTTCCTGAACTTGGCAAATTAAAAGGATGCATTCAGAACAGATTCCATCAATATGATGTTTTTGAACACACAATGAAGGCATTTTATCATCTTGAAAATATTCTTAATAACAAAATCACCCACAGTATAAATGAAAATACAGCATCTCTCCTTAAATTTGCCATTCTGCTTCATGATACAGGCAAACCTTTGGTAAAAAAAGTTGATAACGAGGGGAATGTCCGTTTCTACGGTCACAGCAAAAAAGGCGCTGAAATAACTAAAAAAATAAGCTCCAGGCTAAAATTATCAACAAAAGAAAAATATTTCATTGATTTCATTATCCGCAATCATGTCAACCCATTGCACCTTTTTATCGCAAAGAGCAAAGGCACATTGACCAATAAAGGAATAACCCGCTTTTTTATAAAGTGCGGTGACAATACACCCTGTCTTTTGCTTCACAGCATTGCAGATATGAAGGGGAAGGGGGATAAAGGCAAAGAGGAATTTATAGAATTTGCGAAAAATATGATCCTCAAATATTTTTCAGAGTTTATGCAAAGAAAAAAAATGCCCGCTCTTATTACAGGCAATGATTTAATTAATGAATTCGGCTTGTCTCCTTCTCCATTATTCAAAAAAATTATATCCAAAGTTGAAGAAGCAAGGCTTTCAAATCAGATAAATACCAGACAGGAAGCATTGTCGCTGGTAAAAAAATTATTAAATTCTGATTAAAAAGTTAAATCTTCATTCTCTTGACAGTAAGCGTTCACGGAACATTGAAATTGGAAATTGGAAATTTGGCCTTCATGCTTTTTATCAAAGTCACGCCAGACCATATCTGATAACTCTTCTGCCAGTTTATAGACATCCAACTCGTAAACTCGTTTTATCTCTCCCCAATTTCTACTTTCCAATTTCAAGTCTCAAAGCCGTGAACGGTTACTCTTGACATTATACACCTATTTCTATAATAAAGTATGTTCGACGGCTTCGGATTTAACAAAAACAAATAGCCCGCAAAGGGGTTAGTGAAAAGCTATCTGAAAGAAAATCCGGAAATTATAACAAAATATTATTACTGAGAAAGGAGAATCTTATGAACATTTTGTTTTTTGGTCCAAACGGCAGCGGAAAAGGAACTCAGGGAGCCATTGTAAAGGATAAATACAATGCTGCCCACATTGAATCAGGCGCTATTTTCCGTGACAATATCAAGGGTGGCACAGAACTTGGCAAACAGGCCAAGGAATATATCGACAAAGGCGAATTAGTACCAGACGAAATTACAATACCAATGATACTCGACCGCCTGAAGCAAGATGATTGTAAAGTCGGCTGGCTACTCGACGGCTTTCCAAGAAATAAGAACCAGGCAATAAAGCTTGATGAAGCTCTCAAGGCAGAAAACATGAGTCTCGATATTGTTGTGGAAATACTCCTTGATCGCCAGATTGCCAAAGACAGAATCATGGGGCGCAGGCTCTGCGCAAATGACAACAACCATCCCAACAATATCTTTATTGACGCCATCAAACCTGATGGAGACAAATGCCGGGTATGCGGCGGTGATTTATCCAAAAGAGCCGACGATCAGGATGAGGGAGCCATCGACAAACGCCACGGCATTTACTATGACGCCGACACTGGCACACTTGCAGCAGCCTATTATTTCAAAGACCTCGCAGCACAAGGCGGATCCATTAAATACATTACTCTTGACGGCGCTGCAGACATAAAATCAGTTACAGCAGAGCTTATTTCAAAACTGTAGAAAAGACTCAATTCAGGTTATATTCAAGCCTAAATTACCTGGTCCCTGTATGTGTCCGAGTCTTAAATTTAAGACCCGGACACATTTTTTTCTTGCCATGTGATTAAAAATTATTTATATTAACAAATTAGGCTAAAAAACATCGGAGATATATTCGTCTGATGTAAAGAAGGGGGCGAGGAGTTTGAAGGAAATTCAAGTCAAGGTTTATGACAATGACCTTGAAAAGGCCATGCGCATTCTGAAAAAGAAGATTCAGAATGACGGCCTTTTTAAAAGGCTGAAGCTGAAAAAAAGCTATGAAAAGCCAAGCGAGCACAAACGTCGCAAGCAACGCGAAGCCTTAAGAAGACAGAGGATTACAGCTTCTAAAAGATACAGATAACAAGGTTAAAAATAAGGAACTTGAACCCGGCAGGAATATTAATTTTTGCCGGGTTTTTTGTGACTATGAACTCAAAGGATCATTATAATAAATGTATTCAGACCATGTACGGCCTGAGAAGGTTCGGGATCAAACTAGGCCTTTCAACCATCAAAAGCATGATGCATAGCCTGGGAAATCCTCAGGACAAGTTCTCATGCATTCATGTGGCAGGAACAAACGGAAAAGGATCAATTGCATCCTCCATTGCTTCAATTCTTAAGGAATCAAACTACAGAGTAGGGCTTTATACTTCACCTCATCTTGTTCGTTTTAATGAAAGAATACAAATAAACAACCAGCCTGTTTCAGATAAAAATATTGTTGAAGCATATGAAGCATTAAAAAACATATCCACAGGAAAACGCGAGCCGACCTTCTTTGAATACTCCACTGCAATGGCACTTTATGAATTTGGAAAACAAAAAGTGGACTGGGCTGTAATAGAAACAGGAATGGGAGGAAGGCTTGACGCAACCAACATCATAAAACCCGCCCTTACCATAATTTCCAACATATCACTTGAACACAGGATGTATCTTGGGAACACTATCAAACAGATAGCAGGTGAAAAAGGCGGGATAATAAAAAACAACGTACCTGTTGTAACAGGTGCCAGACAGAAGGGCGCCATCTCGACCTTAAAAGATATTGCCGGAAAAAAGTCAGCGCCTTTTTTCCGTCTTGGAGATGAATTTAAAGTAAGAAGAAATAAAAACAAAACCTTTAACTACTTTGGAATAGAAAATACATGGCGCGATTTGCGCACAGGCTTGCAGGGGAACCACCAGATAGACAATGCAGGGCTCGTGCTTGCGGCCTGCGAACTGCTGAATAAAAACAGGGCGGAACTTCCTTTTAACAGCATAAAAAAGGGGCTTGAAAAAAATAGCTGGCCCGGAAGGCTGGATATAGTTTCTGAAAATCCCTTGATAATCCTTGACGGAGCACACAATATAATTGCCACAAGAAGACTTGTAAAATATCTGTCCAAAAATCTTTCCAGCAGAAAAATAACACTTGTAGCAGGAATTTTGGATGACAAGCCCTATTCTTCCATGCTTAAAACACTTTGCTCTGTCTGCAATAGAGCCATATTAACCCAGCCAAAGATAAACCGGGCGCTGCCGCCTGAAAAGCTTTATTCTGCTGCAAAAGAAGTAATTTCAGATATAAAAATTATCCCCGATGTCAGCCAGGCCATAAAACACGCCATTAAAACAACACCACAAAACGATGCAATCTGCATTGCCGGATCTTTGTATCTGGTTGGCGAAGCAATTGAATTTTTTGAAAAAACCAGCTCTTTAAGCAAAAGAGTTTAAGTCCGATCTTACTTGACTTCTACTTCCTTATGAATTATTTCAACCTAAGTTAAGCGATTTTTTGCGAAGAAATGTGCCAAGATCTTGATGCAGCAAGGACTTGCGAAAAGCATAGGCATACCAATGGATATGTCGAGACTTTTCGCAAGTCCTTGATGCGCAAGAGATTGGTGCAGGTCGAGTAAACAATCGCTCAATTTAGGTTGAAATAACATGCGCCCGTAGCTCAGGGGATAGAGCGCCAGCCTCCGGAGCTGGAAGCCGCTGGTTCAAATCCAGCCGGGCGTACCATATTTAAACCTCAAGCTGCATATATGGAAGCGGTGTCAAGATAGTCTTTTAATATTTTATTTGCCCAGATACGGAATTGAGTGCCGCGTAATGAATTGACACGGTATCCGACGGAAATAATCATGTCCAGATTATAGAAATCCATCACCCTTTTTTTACCGTCCTTAGCAACCTGTGCAAAACTTTTTACTGAAAACCTCTGGATGATCTTCCCATGCAAGGGCACACATTAAATTCTTCTGGTTGATCGTCAATCCTTCCCACAAAGCAATATAAGCACTTGATTCTCTCGATATGAGTATATTCACTGCCTCTTCAACGTGCTGTTGTGTAAGGTTCTTCTCTAATTTCTTTTCCAATACCGCTATCTTCGCATCCATGTCGCGTTATTAAACCATTAAACTTTCGCTGTGTGAAAAAATAAGTTGATAATTTAATACGCATGTCCTATCCAAGTCCCTCTCGCTAAATGCCTAAACGCTGATAAAGCATAATTTCATAGGATATCCCCACGTTTCCCTTTACTCTGATTCTACATTGCTTTGACATGTTTCATTCCCGCCTTTCCCCCAGAGGCGTTTGCAAAAGCAACCATCTCTTTATCGAGACTTACCCCGATCTGTTACTTTAAATTCGACAAAATAACCCTCTCCTTGTTCAATAAGTTCCTTTAATTCCTTTTTCTTCATCACTGTTCCTTCAACATTTGCAAATATTCACAACTATACCAAAAAGGAATATCCACATTAACTGTCTTGACCAACGTCTGTGCCGGCAATGCCCATATGCTGCCTGATAAATATGTCAACATGGGATTTCTTCCTAATTTTTTCCCTTTATCCTTACAATTATTCAACATAGTCAACTACGTTCTTCAGTTCAATTACCACGTCAACTTATAAACTACTGTACGTCCCGCAAGTCATATGGTGTTTCTGAAGACCCTTTTCCCTCTTTTGCATCCAGTTCCTGTATGTTTTCGATGAATTCACGAACCATTCAACCATGCGTAATTGCATAGAAGCATGACCGTCCCAGGGTCCACTGATAAATTTATGGACATATCCCACCTTATACTTTAATATTTATAATATGATCCAAAGTGCATCACGGGTAACAGGCAAACTAAGGAAATAGAGAAGCAGATGAGAGGTATGCGAATCTGGATTTTCCGGACTACGGACGTTGATTCAAAAGTACTGAACCATTTGCAGGAAAACCTGGCGATGGTTTTCTGCGGTACTGTTGAATCGGGCAGGTCGTTT
Source organism: Deltaproteobacteria bacterium (assembly GCA_030272815.1). Classification (GTDB taxonomy): domain Bacteria; phylum Desulfobacterota; class Desulfobacteria; order Desulfobacterales; family ETH-SRB1; genus B13-G4. The sequence goes on along the minus strand of JAJSZT010000002.1, from coordinate 3,986 downwards.
GAACTCAAGGAAAAGGAGCTTAATGCTGCACGTGGGCAGTATAAATCGACCCCTATCCTGTGGCGCCTTCGTATTCTGAAGCCGACCCAGGATTTTTTGCTGGCGGTCACCGAGGCTGACCTTTATGCCGACGGACTGAATTTTGTGTTTGGCGAGGCCTACTTAGCGGCCCGCTGCGCCATCATTTCACTGGCCAGGTTGAAAGCAGGATATCCGGGAAAGCCCTTTACTGCAGAACTATTTTTACGCCGGGCGCTGACCGAAGCGGTGCATGAGGTAGGTCACCTCTTGGGAATAGGTCACTGCCCGCAACCTACCTGCGTGATGCATTTTTCCAACAGCCTCTACGATACCGATCGCAAAGGTCCCACGTTTTGCAGTCGATGTCAGGAGTTTTTGCCATAAAGAAAGATGCGTAAAGGTTCGAATGAAAAAACCTCGGCAGAAACCTGCTAATAAACCGTCAGCAATAGCCAGCCTCATCACCATATTTATGTGTGGTGACGTAATGACAGGCAGAGGCATTGATCAAGTATTACCTCAGCCTTGCGATCCTGTTATCTACGAATCATACGTAAGAGATGCCAGGCGCTATGTAGAGCTTGCCGAAAAGGCGAATGGTCCGATTCAACAACCTGTCAGCTTTTCTTACATTTGGGGAGATGCTCTCGAGGAATTGGAACGAGTGGCACCAGATGTGAGGATAATCAATCTGGAGACCAGCGTAACACAGAGTGCCGATTATTGGAAAGGTAAAGGGATAAACTATAGGATGCATCCGGAGAATATTCATTGTATAACAGCGGCCGGCATAGATTGTTGTGCTCTCGCAAATAACCACGTTCTTGATTGGGGATACTTGGGCCTTACAGAGACATTAGAAGCATTGAAAAAAGTGAATGTAAAAAGTGCGGGAGCGGGCCAAAACCTTGCAGAGGCAGAAACTCCGGCAGTATTGGAGGTCGAGGAGAAAGGAAGAGTGATTCTGTTCTCATACGGATCGGAAACAAGTGGAATACCTTTCAGTTGGGCTGCTTCGGAAGACAAACCAGGGGTGAATTTGCTGCAAGACTTTTCAGACATGACAGTCGAGCATATCAAGGAAAACGTCCGGAAAATACGACAGCAAGGAGATATGGTAATTGCTTCTATTCACTGGGGAAGTAATTGGGGTTATGAGATTCCCCGTAAACAAACGGAATTCGCTCATGAGCTTATTGACACCGCAACTGTTGACATAGTTCACGGGCATTCTTCTCACCATGTAATGGGAATAGAAGTTTACAAGGATAAACCTATCATCTATGGCTGTGGTGACTTCCTCAATGACTATGAAGGTATTGGTGGCTATGAGGATTTCAGAGCTGATTTGGCCTTGATGTACTTTGTAAGTGTGGATCCATCGACCGGAAAGCTCGTTTGCTTGCACATGAAACCAACACAGATTAAACAATTTCGTGCGAATCGAACATCAAGGTCAGATGCACTCTGGCTAAGAGATACCTTGAATAGAGAAGGTAAAAAGTTTGGGACTCGTGTGGAATTGGACGATGATAATACCTTAATCCTGCAATGGGATTAATTCGCCAGGAAAAATTTGCGTCCTGCTGTATGGATCATGCAATCATGTGATCAAATATAGGAAAATCAGTAGTCCTTTCCCAAAAGGTGGACATTCCCGATGTGCACGCGGTGCAGGCCGGCACGTTCGGCCGCCTCTTTGCAGCGCATGGCATGCGTGCGGGACGTGGTCGGCAGGTCCTGGAGGTAGAAATGAGGATAGAAGGCGAGCAGGCTGTAGGGAATTTTCGGATTCAACCTGGCAATATAGCCGGCTATGGCGCTGACCTCCTGCTCGTCTACGTATCCAGGAACCAGCAGGGTACTGGCGATGAGAAAAGGTGGTTCCGGCCTTTTGGGTATCCGTGTGCTCAATGCCTTGAAATTATCCAGGGTTTTTCGGTTTGTGACGACACACAGCGCATGATGAATACCGTCATCCCATGCCTTTAGATCAAACTTGATACATCCACCGGACCGCATGGATAGCTCGGCCATCATGCCCAGATAAGGCTCCTGCATAGCGCCGTTTGTCTCCCAACATATTCTGAGAATGCGGCCTGATGCCTGTTTCAAGGCGAGTTTTGACGCTTTAATAGCATGGAGAATCTGGGGCGTTGGGTCGCCACCGAAATAACAGATGCACGTAGTCTTTTCGTCAACTCTCCTTGCCAACTCCTTTGCAGAAAACGCGCGAGATGAAAACGTATGTTCTTTGAAGTGATAATTTTGGCAGTAGAGGCAATTAAAAGAACAGGCATTGTAAAAGACGGCCAGATTTTTATAGCCATACTCCGGCCCTTTGGAAACGGCATATAGCGGGTAGCCGGACCCTTGACCACCGGCACAAACAAAATTCGCTACACAGTTCGTGGGAAGGGGATCATGGTAATAGGACAGGTTCCCTTCATGGGGTCGTCCTCCCTTGAGTTTTCCGGATTCGACGCGGCGAAGGCTGCAAAAGCCTGCGCCCCCCTCAGGTATCCTGCACCTGTGGACGCAGAGCGGACAGGAGACACCATCTGCTGCACTGGGAGGAGCCACCGGAAGTCCATATGCCCTCCGGCTGTGATCGTGAACGGCCTTGATTTTCGGCCAGACCTCCTCAAAATGCGCCCGGATACAATCCGCACAAAAGCCGATCATCTTGGAGACGGTCTTGGCCGTCTTATTGCAGTATTGACATGTACCCATTTTTCAAACGTCTCTTTGTGCCTCCAAAAATAAAGAATCAGCCAGCCTGTCCCTGTTCTTTTTAGATACATGCGTAAGGACTACATCATCCCGTTCTTTTATCTTTTGTATGAACCGATCTCCTTTTTGAGAGATAGAACCGATAACCCGATGTTTTGAGTCAAGTATTCTTATCAACGTCTGCCTGAACAGCGGAGAGAGACATTCCATCTTCCCAATCTCGTCGATCACCACAATTTCATCAGGCCTCACAGGTATTATCGACGAAACCGCAATACGATCAATATCATCGAGGTTAACCCCGTACTTGCCGACTCTGCAGCGGCTTCTGATGTTTTGATGGGCCAGCACACCCTTTTTCCCGTCTAATGTGATTATAGAAAAACCAACTCTTTTCCCTTTCTCTTTTATCTCCCGGGTAAAAAAACCGGTCATCGGCTTTTCAATGCGGAGGATAACCTTTTCGATAAGGGTAGATTTGCCACATCGGGGTGGACCCGTTACAAGAATATTTTTCGATGTCATCTAATCTGACTCCGGATATTGATGATTTTTTACGAAGTCATCATCTATATTCACCCTTTTGAAAAATATGAGGATGACCGGATGGTATGAGATCATAGGCAATATTAGGGACATCCAGGCGTTGAAACATCCGGAGTGCCTGTCCGTTTTAACTGCCCTGGAGAGGTTGTTCTTTTTACCTTTATCCTTACAATTATTCAACATAGTCAACTACGTTTTTCAGTTCAATTACCACGTCAACTTATAAACTAATGTACCGCAAGTCCGCTCCATGCCGAATATCGGATAAAAAAGAGATATTTTTATACCGGATAGCGTGGAACGAGGCGTTGCTTATGCTTAACATCTTTGAGTCTCTTTATTGCATCAATTTTTTCGCGATCGCCAATTTTTGCCGCAACCAGGGCGCTCTTTAATAGCTCGATAGATGAATCATATATTTTACGGTTTACAGGATATGGGTGACCGTCTTTTCCGCCATGGGCAAAACTGAATCGGGCTGGATCTCGAAAGCTCACTTCAGCTCCATATATAAGCTCTGAAAGTAGAGCTATGGCACGAATAGTTTTTGGACCCACTCCCTGAATCCCGAGGAGTGTTTCAAAGTTCTGTGACTGGGTCTCATAAGTCTTTAAAAGTGTTTTGTACAATCTGTCAGGATTGATGTCCCGGGCCAAAATTTGATGCCTGACAGGAAGGCTTAGTGT
>JAJSZT010000001.1 GCA_030272815.1 Deltaproteobacteria bacterium | reverse complement strand
TGGTTTTCTGGGAAGCAGGTACTTAACTGGATTCAATTGTCTCCAGTAATTCAAGTATTTCGCTATTTGACGGAATGTCGGACATTGATCGGCCGTAATGCACAAAACGAAGTATTCCCATCTTATCGATAATCATTTGGCAAGGCAGTCTTCCCAACTTTAGCACTTTGACTTCTTGTCCATAGAGTCCCGAGAGAGTGTGTTCCGGATCAGGCAGACCGACAAATGGTAAATTTTCTTTTGTCCAGTATTCCTGAAAAGCCTTCGTGTTTTCCGGACCAACAACTAAAACTTCAGTATCCAGGTTCTTAAGGCTTTCATAATCCTGACGCAACTGCGCCATATGCCTGCGGCAGAAGGGTCAAATAAATCCGCGATTGAATACAAGCAGTACATTTTTTTTATTGGCGAAATTGGAGAGAGACACTGCATTTCCATGAATATCTTGTGATGTGAATTCAGGTGCCTGTGTGCTTATACTTACCTTGGCCATGAAAGCTCCTTCCTTAAATATGTCTTCTACTTATAATTCAAATCAAGTTTAGTTGCCCCTGATTTTAACTTTTTATCTGCTGTCCACATCGAATAAACGGTTTTGCCTGTGAATACAGATCAAACCGGCAGATCACTTCACGCGCCTGTTCATGGGGATCTGTTCCCCTTATCAGATAGCCGTGTGTTATGGATCTGTTTTTCAAAAGACCAGGGTCACGCGTTAGGATAATTCGTTTTTGTGTAAGCGCTTCTGTAATAATCTCTTCATTTTTGTAATTGTTTTTGTAAAGAGTATCAAAACCGAGCATCCGAAGCAGGCGTGACAGCCTGCCGAGATGCACATCCACTATAAAACGGGTTTTGCGCAGGGGTTTTGGCCTCACCCGGGTGACATGAGATATGTCCAGGTTTTCAAAAACAGGGTAAACAGAGATATGATCACCATGAGAAAGATTATGGTCAAATTTCACTGAATTGCTGTTGATTAGGATGAGATCAACTTCTGTGTGTGGCACGCCGATTGCTTCAATGACATCCTTTACTGATGGACTGCCGGAAAGTTTATAAGGGAATGTGATTTTTCTTTTATCCGCCGGAAGAAAATCATTTAATTCTTCGTAAAATCTAAACCATGCGACATGAGTGTTCATTGTAGAATATAAAGGATTTTTCACTTTTTAATTCCTTTATCCTTACAATTATTCAACATAGTCGGCCCTGTGAAATCATGTTTGCTTTTATTTAACTGGGGTTAACTACCTTCTTCAGTTTAATTACCACGTCAACTTATAAACTAATGTACGCGAGTCCCCGGATATCTCCTATTTGTCACACTTTTCTATTCCGCCGCCCATTCCCTACAAAGCACTTCAGCCTGTTCCAGAACCGTTTGTGTAGCCTTTTCTTGCTTGTCGGGTGGATAGCCATACTTGCGCAAAATTCGCTTGACGATTACGCGAATTTGAGCACGGGCGTTTTCGCGTTTGGTCCAGTCAACCGACACACTTCGTTTGACCGACTTAACCAATTCTTGTGCGATGATTTTTAACACGTCGTCTCCCAGCACTTTGACTGCACTGTCGTTGACTTCAAGTGCATCGTAGAAAGCAATTTCGTCGTCTGTAAGGCCAAGTTTTTCACCGCGTTTCTGTGCCTCGCGCATCTCCATGGCAAGTTGGATCAGCTCATCAATTACCTCTGCTGCCTCGATGGCGCGGTTTTTGTACTTGGCGATAGCTTTCTCCAGCATCTCTGCGAAAGATCGTGCCTGTACAACATTCTTTCGCATACGGGTCTTGATTTCGTCATTGATAAGCTTTTTCAAAAGCTCAAGAGCGAGATTTCGTTGAGGCAACTGTTGAACTTCCGTGAGGAACTCATCCGACAGGATCGAAATATCCGGTTTTTGCAAGCCGGCAGCAGCAAAGATGTCCACTACCTCGGTGAAATAAACTGCACGGGACACCAATTGTCGGATGGCTGTTTGCATTTCCTCCGGGGATTTCTCGGATTTCGTAACCGTTGCCTTGACGAGCCCTGACCGGATTTCCTGAAACAGGCCGACCTCATCCCGAATGGCAAGAGCCGCTACATGCGGCACGGCCAGCGCAAAAGCCTTGGAAAGTGCTGAGACTGCCTGAAGGTATCGCTTCTTCCCGTCTTCCAGGCCAAGTATGAACTCCATAGCCTGAGCAATTCCTTTTAGACGTTTTGCGGAATCAGCTTTAAGAATAGCAGCGTAGTCGAAGCCGTGGAGCATGTCTTTCACTACCTCGTATTTTTCGCGCATGACGGCGACGGCCTGTTCCTGATCGACAGTTGCTTCACCCTTACCACCGCTGGTAGTGTATGTGTGTAACGCTCGCTTAAGGGCATCCGCCAAACCGAGGTAGTCCACGACCAGACCGCCGGGTTTGTCCCGAAACACACGGTTGACACGGGCAATGGCCTGCATAAGGTTGTGCCCTCCCATGGGCTTGTCCACGTACATCGTGTGCATGCTGGGGCAGTCAAAACCCGTAAGCCACATATCACGGACAATGACCAGCTTTAACTCATTGCCAGAGTCCTTGAACCGTTTGGCCATTGCCTCCCGGGCCTTCTTGGTACGGATGTGCGGCTGCCATGACAGCTCATCAGACGCTGATCCTGACATAACGACCTTTACGGTTCCCCTTGCATCGTCGTCACTGCGCCAATCCGGTCGCAACTTGACGATAGTATCATACATGTCCGCGCAGATACGACGGCTCATGCATACGACAAGCGCCTTGCCCTCCATTGCCTCCTGCCGCTGTTCGAAATGCTCTGCCAGATCAGCAGCAACCAAACCGATGCGCTTTTTCGTGCCGACCATGGCCTCAAGAGCGGCCCACTTGGTTTTAAGTTTGTGCTTTTCAGACTCCTCTTCGCCCTCGGTGATTTCCTCAAACTCCGGGTCGATAAAGGGCTTTTCCTCCTCATCCAGCTCGATTTTGGCAAGACGGCTTTCGTAATAGATTGGCACCGTCGCGCCGTCTTCGACCGCCCGAAGGATGTCGTACTTGTCGATGTAGTTGCCGAATACGGCAGGAGTGTTCCTGTCGCTGCTTTCGATGGGGGTACCCGTAAACCCGATGAAAGAGGCGTTCGGAAGGGCATCGTGCATGTGACGTGCAAAGCCATCAATGAAATCGTACTGACTTCGGTGGGCCTCATCTGCTATGACGACAATGTTCCGACGGGCGCTCAGCTCCTGATATGTATTTCCCTTCTCTTCAGGAAAGAACTTCTGGATTGTGGTAAAAATAACACCGCCTGATGCCACAGACAGCAACTCACGTAAATTTGCGCGGCTCTCGGCTTGGACGGGTTTCTGTCTTAGCAGGTCATTATTCCCGGAAAACGTCCCGAAGAGCTGGTCGTCCAGGTCGTTCCGGTCTGTTACAACGAGGATTGTCGGGTTTTCCATTGCAGGATGCCGAATGACCTTCCCAGCATAAAAAGCCATGGAGAGGCTTTTGCCCGAGCCCTGAGTATGCCAGATCACCCCGATTCTCTGACCGCCAAAATGAGGAGAACCGCCGCCATAAGGTCGCTTGATGTCTTCCCCGACTGGTGGGAATGGATCGGCTGCTTCGGCTTCAAGAAAGCGACCATATACAAGTCTCCTCGGCGCTTTGATTCCACAAGCCGACAGTGTACACTCAACAGCCTTGTTGACGGCGTGATATTGGTGATAACCCGCCGCCTTCTTGGCAATCGTCGAGGTATTCCCTCCCTCATCTTCAAACGTGATGAAATTTAGCACATAGTCGAGGAACCACTTCTTATCGAAAATGCCTTTGAGAAGCACATCGAGTTCCACGGAACCTTTGGGCGCGATGGTCTCGCCATCCACAGTTCGCCACGGCATAAACCGATCCCAGCCCGCAGTCAACGTTCCGGCGCGGGCCTGCAGACCATCCGAAATGACCAGCAGTTCGTTGTAAATAAAGAGAGCGGAAATCTGCTCTTTGTATGTCTGAATCTGGTTGAAAGCGTGGCGAATCGTAGCCTTCTCATCAGCCGGGTTCTTGAGTTCAATTACCGCCATCGGAAGGCCGTTAACAAAAATAACAACATCTAGACGGCGCTCTCTTTTATTTTCAACAACCGTAAACTGATTAACAGCCAACCAGTCGTTATTATCTTTATCGTCCAAATCAAACAACCAAACCTTACCGTGCTTTTCGCCTTCATCGCCCATCCATGAAACGTCAACGCCATCTGTAAGCATCCTGTGAAAGGTGCGGTTGTTTTCGATCAGCGATGGGCTTTCGGGGAGCGTGATCTTACGGATCGCCTCATCAATGGCCTCAAAAGGAAGGTCAGAGTTAATTCTTTCCAGCGCTTCCCGCAAACGACTGCCAAGAATAACATCCGAATAGTTTGCTTCGGCGTCACGTTCGGGTCTGGAACCATCGAATGCGATATCCGGCCCATACTCTATCTCATAACCGAGATTTTCGAACCAAGCGAGGGTGGTTTGTTCCAGTATGTCTTCAGTTGTTTTCATAAATTGCTGTTCGTTTCGGCTCATCTATGCCCTACAAACTATTTTGTGGATTATAAATCGGCAAATATGAGCTACAAAATATCTCAATAGCCTTAACGCGTCAGAGTTAATCCTTCCCAGTGCTTCCCGCAAACGATCTATGAGAATAACATCCGTATAATTTGCTTAGCATCATGTGCTCGGACCTGGAACCGTCAAACACGATGTCCGGTCCATGCTCGATGTTGTAGCCGAGGTTCTCGAACCACGCGAGGGTAGTTTGTTCGAGGGATGATTCGTTAATCATGATAAAATCCAATCAATGGGAACCAGCTTTGTTATCCCGTCCCACCATTTTTCGATTATCATATTCTGATACCAGCTCCCCTGGATGTCGGCATGCTCGGTGATAACGACTTGGAATCCAGCATCTTTTACCTTCTCGGCAATCAGTTTAAACATTCGTTCAACTGATTCCTTGTCAGTATTCTTGACGGTCTCTTCAGTAACTTCTGGTGGGAAATAGGCCTGCGTTGGTTGATCGAAAAAAACAAAATGAGGAATCGGAAGGTCTTTCTTGGCAAACCACCGGTGCAGAACCAAATGCGTGATAAGGTGAAGAGATACCCAGTTTTCTCCGCTACCCATTCTTTCCAATGGTAGCGGCCCATTTTCTGTATCTACTACGACTGTCAATTTTTTTGGGTCTAAACGCACTGGTAGATTGGAATGCTCCAAGTCAAGGCTTCGGGACATCTCAGTCATTTCGTAGGAAAGAACCGAAAGGATAGAACTAAGACGATCCTGAAGAGCATCGGTGTTTATCAAGTCATCAAGAGATTGAATACGCCCTCGGAGGGTCTCAATATCTTTGTTGCCAACAGCTTCATCTTCAACCTCTGCGATTGTTTCGAGATAAAGTCCAAGTCGCCCCTGAACGAGAGCTCGTTTTGCATTTGAGTCGCGGATCTCCTCTATTTGCTGATCGATATTTTGGACTGCCTGAATCTGAGCATTTACCTCACGCAATTCTGAATTGATATCAGATAGCCTTGCCTCTGCCATGGCAATCATCTTTTCGATATGGGGCAGGTCAGAGGTTACGCCGTTGAGTTGATCTGAAATTTTCTTTAGACTTGAATGAATAGCGTTTGAGTCAGGTGTCGGATTCTCTAGTTCTGAAGAACAGAAAGGGCAAGTATGGTGATTCGCATCTTCAATTATAGGCAATAATCCAATGCTACTAAGCCTAGCCCGTTGCTCTGTTGCTTCTTGAGCAAAACCATCTCCGCCAGATTTTAATGTTCTGAGTGCAGAAATTTCTTCTCCAGCACTTCGATGTTTTTGTCGCAGGTCTTTCTGGGCTTCAAAAAGGCGGTTTAACTCCTGACCATATTGAGAAGCGGGTATATCCTGTTCAGCTTTAGCATTCAGCGATGCTTCTAATACATCTTTAACCTCAGCCCAAGACTGCGGCATTTCGTGTCCCGAAGAGAGCAGCCCCACCGAAACGGCTTCAGCAATAAGGACATGGGCTCTTTCAAAAGACGATCCTTTGAGCCGTTCTTTCTCTGATTCCTGGCGTTCACGTTTTCGGAGTTGTTGCTTGAGACGATTCAGTTCTTCTTTGTGTAGGAGGTGTTCCTTGTCAACCGCTCCAAGAAAGAACGGCATGTAATCTTTAATGCTTTGGGGAAGATGCTGTTCTCCTTGGCGGTGGAACAACAAACGCTGATTTGCGATTTCGCCCTGTTCCTGGAAGCAATATATAAGAGCTTTTCCAATTTTGGCGATACCAGTATATCGAGTTTGCCCTGGTTTTGTCTCAAAGGTATATTCGGCGATACCCGAAAATTCAGTGAGCAATGTAATCAGACCATCTCGATTAATATTTTGTGTGAGATCATTGAAATCAGGCAATTGGATGCCCCTACCTTTTTCAATATAAATGGCTTCCGAAGAAGCCCTGCCTGGGCCAGGATTACGGCGAGCAACAAACAGTTCATCTTCACCCCGCAAAAGATGAACTCCAAACCAAGAAACACTTTGCAGAATAACGCCTTCCGGAATGTTGCTGGTTTTCCGTCCTAAGCAGTAGTTTACAATGTGGATTAGAGCTGATTTACCCGTTTTTGATGCGCCTGTAATAATGTTCACCGCATTAGGCCGGAGTGCCAGCACTCGAGTTGCTCCATTAGTGCTATAAAGTATGATTTTTAGAATCTGAAAACTCATGGTTTAACTCCCAGTAATGCCATTACCGTTTCAATTTTTCCTGCCATAGCAATCCATCGACCACAAAAATAGGCTTTCTTAAAGCAGTTTGCCACTTCATCAGTAACGCTATCGTTCGAGCATGAAGGAAAGCGAAGCTTTTGACTGATAGATAGAGAGCTATTGCCATCAAGTGCGAATAGTTGGTGGGCAAGTCCAAATGCTACGGCTTCTTTCACACAAGGAACTATAGATCGAGTCCGTTCCGCATATCTAATTTTGGCTTGAGAACCCTGAATTTGAGTAACCCAAGTTGAAAAGGTGGTATTTACACCTCTTGGTAGTGATTCGCGGGTTCTTTTATGCAAAACCAATGAAGTAACAAGAAATGGAAGTACATAGGGCGCTTTAGCTTCGACTGTTTCGGTGTATCCCTTTACGCATTGATAGGATATAATCGACAAAAACGCCGGATTTAGAAGGTTGGCTTCTTCGACACTTCTCTTTTCCCAAGCTCTCATTCAACAGCCTCCTTGCTTTCAAGAAGGCGTTCAAGCCGAGCACGAAACTCAGGATGCCAACCTACTTCCTGTTTGTCTGATAGAATGTGGTACGATCCTCTTGTAATAAACGGCACCTGACATCGCGGCCGGATGGGAGTGTCAGCTTCTTTTTCAATCCAGTCATAAATGGCGCGCGCTGCTCTTATTTTTTCCTGTTCCGCCGCATCACCACCAAGATCTTCACGCATTGTTTCAAAATGGATCTCCCATTCCTCTACAAGACGTTTTTCATAGTCTTCGATATCGCCAACAAGTATTAGGTCTTCACGCATCCACCTTGAGCGTTGTTCAAAAGCACGATAGTAGTTATTTACAGCAAATGAGATACGCCTTGATCCAACCTCGATCATTTTAAGCTGATGAACAAAGGTGTAGTTCTGATACAGTTCATGGTCAACGGTGGCAGTTACAAGGTCATCATGAATGGGCAAAGCATCGCTTTTGAATTCTTCACGTAATGCATCAAGGCGTGAGTCCATCTCTTCGCCAAGGATAGGCAAGGAATGATCAGCTCCCAAACTCTTCAATATTCGTTTAAACCACCAGCCTTCCAGATAAATGAGAAATTGTTCAATTCTCGAACGCTGACATGCTGTCCAGATTTCCTTCTGCAAATGCTGGTTGATATCTTCATTGAGAGGGCACTGGTCGAGAATAAGAATCGCTTCAAGAAGTTCGAGTCGTAATTCTGGAGTCAGGCTTAAAAAGCTCGTGTAAGCTTCCTTATTTGTTTGGCTAACTGATGTTTGAGCAGTTTGGAAAAGCTTTCTTTCGGCGGCAGTAATATTTCTTTTTTCTGCCCTGAGAAAATCGGCAGCAGATCCTTCAGGAGCCGTTGCGGTTGTCATCATGCATAAAACTGCACCGTTTTGAGTGATACCGTCCCGCTGCAGATCACACCATATCCTGATGGTCTTCCAAAGGTCGGTACTTGCATCGGTTAGATTGGCCTGGCGATTAATATGGTGCTTTACCTGAATTATTTCAGTGGGCGTGCCTTCATTCTCAAACACCACATCGTCCAGAGTTTCAATAGAGACTGTAAGGCTCGGATTTGTTTTAAGGCGCTTCAACGTTTCTAAAAGTGCAAGACGACACTGATACAAATAACCAACCAGTGATGCTGTTGCCGAGTATTTAGAATGAGTACTATTCATATCACACTCTCCAACAGTTTCCAGGCATCGGGAATGCACAGTTCGCCGGAGAGGAGTTTGGGGAGGAGGGTGTCGCGGAAAGAAGCGAGAGTGTTTGATTCTTGGAGGTTCAGGACTACTTGCTGGTGCAGTGGCTCGACCTGCTTAACATAGGCTTCAAGAACATGTTCATGAGGAACAATTACCTGGATCGGCCTGAAATTGCGTTTGCTGATTTCGGCAAATGTAGTTCCACCAGCGTTGCTCTTTATGGTATCCATGTTTGCTTCGGTCCAATACAGCACGTGGTAATTGGGCAGCGATTTATCACAGATCATCGCGATGATACCCTGATTTACCGAAACAGGTACTTCCGTAATAGCGAGATAGCCAATAGGCGCCCTCGAAGAGAGAAGGACGGCTCCGGCAGGCAGACGACCCGAACTTATCTTGTCCACACCAGCGTCAGTAATGTGGCGAGCCGTGTCCAGTATTGCTGAGCTCGTAAGTGATGACATATCCTTGGGGGTCACAAAAGGATTCGTTCCACCATTCCAAAATGAAGGATTCTTGGTGCTTGGTGTTGACCCGCCAACACACCGAACAGCCTCACCAATTGGTTTGATCTTCCACCCCTGCGGCATTTCCCCCAGCTCTGAATCCTCGAAACTATCGGGGAAAAGGTCGGCTATGTCTTTGGGCAGGCCGGAGTCGCGGCCTTCGGCTTTAGCGCGGACTGGATCAAAGTCAACGAACCAGCTCTTGAAGATGGCCTGGGCCATGGCCTCCAGCGTCCGGTTCATCTGCCGGTTCAGCTCGATCTTGTCGTCCAGTGAGCCGAGGATGTGGGCGATGGCGCGTTGGTCATCCATTGGTAATCGGGTTTGCTCATATCTGCTTACATGCTCCCATTTGGCACGGGGCATTCGTGTACCCTCAGAACCTCGTGTCGCAAAATCTACGAACGGCTTTGAGGCCATCCAATAGTAGAGATAGCCCTGGTTTGTGTTGGGAGTGGCGCGCACGACCCAGATGTCTGTCGAGCAGACTCCGTCAAACGGTGCGCGAATGACCTTGCGAAAGTAAGGGCGCAATTTGCCGAACAGAACATCGCCTCGAGAAAATCTGAATTTCGTACTCGTAACATCCTTTGCTTTTCCGAATCCATTCAAACGAAGACTGCCTTCTTCGATATGTTCTAAGCCTATGTAGGGAATACTGCCAACATCCTTGGGCTGGACAGTTTCGTGGATCAACATGGCAGCTTCTCCGAAGGTTAAAGACTCATTCTCCATCTCCCGCCTCCTTTCCACCCAACTCAGCCTCAATCTCTTCAATCGTCGGCAAGGCGGATTTCAAGCTATCAGGCAGGGCGCGGGTTAGTTCATATTCGGAGATGCCGATCGGTTTTTGCATGCCGCGCAGGGCGTATTCTGCAAGGATTTTCTTTTTGTCCTGGCAGAGGATCAAGCCGATAGACGGGTTGTCGGTCTCGTGTTTGAGTTTATCGTCCAATTCCCGTTCGCGGAACGGTTCGTCAAGGGTCAGAAAATCAAAGATGTACGGGTCCTTAAGAGCTTGCTGTGCAAGATCAGACTGCGGCGCGGGAAGGTGGGCTTCAAAATTGGTAACGGCTTTGCCCTGTCGTTCATGGGCCTTGTTTTTAATCATTGCCTGGAGAACATCGCGACTCCATCCGTTTTCGATAGTTTTTTGCATATACCAAAGGCGAGTTGATATGTCTTTGACCTTTTCAATTAAGAGAAAATTTTGTCCCCAGGGTATTTTTGCAACAAGCTGTTGCAGTTTTTCCAAAACTGACAGATCAGTTAAAAGTGCCACAGCTTGTGGCACTTTTTCGACAAGACCTGGGTACTCACGATAAAAACGAATCATGCGTTTGAGATTTCGCTCCGAAAAACCCTTTATCGCAGGCAAGTCATTGCGGATATCTCGGGACAACCGCGGAATAACTGCCGCTCCCCAGCCTTCGAGATGCTGACGCTCTTCAACCATTTTACCGATATCCCAGTACATTATAATCATTTCCGCACTGGCCGACATCACGGCTTTGGTCTGGGCCTGACGAATGCGCGTTTTGATATCAGTTAGCAGATCGCTATACCGAGTCAGTTCACTTCCCATAGCCCAAGACCTCCAGATTCTTTCGGATCACAGCTTCCAGTTGATCGGCCTTGTCGAATTGCTGGTAAAGACTGGCGGAGAGTTCGGCCATCTTTTCCTCGAAAGGCACACCGTCGTCCTCGACTTCTTCCGCTCCCACGTAGCGGCCCGGTGTGAGCACATAACCGTGCGATTTGATCTCATCCAGTGTGGCGGATTTCCACCATCCGGGCTTGTCTTCATATTTGCCGCCGGTGTTACGCCATTCGTGGTAGGTGTCTGAAATCAGATCAAGGTCGTCGTTGGTGAGCTCGCGGTGTACGCGATCTACAAGTGTGCCCATCTTGCGTGCATCAATAAAGAGCATCTCGCCTTTGCGGTCGCGAAGGCCTTTTCTTTTGTCAGCCTTTTTCGAGCGCGTAACGAACCAGAGGCAGACTGGAATCGGCGTGGTGTAAAAGAGCTGTCCGGGCAAAGCAATCATGCAGTCCACCAAGTCGGATTCGATGATTTTCTTTCGGATTTCACCCTCACTTGAAGTGTTGGTGGCCATGGACCCGTTGGCCATGACGAAACCAACGATGCCTGTTGGAGCGAGGTGATGGATGAAGTGTGAAATCCAGGCGTAGTTGGCGTTGTTGACCGGCGGCACGCCATACTTCCAGCGCACGTCTTCCTTGAGACGCTGACCGCCCCAGTCAGACATATTGAATGGCGGATTGGCGAGGATGAAATCAGCCTTCAAATCCTTGTGCAGGTCGTTGTGGAAGCTGTCGGCATGATGCCGGCCGAGGTCGGCGTCGATGCCGCGGATGGCCAGATTCATCCTGGCTAGTTTCCAGGTAGTAGGATTTGATTCCTGACCATACACAGCAATATCGCCCAAGCGTCCGCCATGTTGTTCGACGAAACGCTCGGATTGTACGAACATGCCGCCCGAGCCACAGCAGGGGTCGAAAATACGACCCTTGTAAGGCTGGATCATGCGGACCAGCAGCTTGACCACACATTGCGGCGTATAAAACTCGCCGCCGCCCTTACCTTCGGCGGCGGCAAAGCGGCCGAGAAAATATTCATAAACACGACCAAGGATATCCTTCGAACGCGAAGCCTCGTCGCCCAAACCAATGTTGCCAATAATATCGATAAGTTCGCCAAGGCGGTGTTTGTCAAGCGCAGGGCGGGAGTAGTCCTTTGGAAGCACGCCCTTAAGAGTGGGGTTTTCCTTTTCGATTGCAACCATGGCGTCATCAATGAGCTTGCCGATGGTCGGTTGCTTAGCTTCTGCTTGCAACTTATCCCAGCGCGCCTCCCTCGGCACCCAGAAGATGTTGCCGGCGGAGTACTCGTCGCGATCCTCTGGATCGGTGTAATCGCTTTCCTGCCGCGCGAATAGTTCGTCATACTTGGCCTGAAACGCATCCGAAATGTATTTAAGAAATATCAGGCCGAGAACGACATGCTTATATTCCCCGGCGTCCATATGGCCGCGCATTTTGTCAGCCATCTCCCACAGCTTGTTTTCAAAGCCAAGATTAGCGCCGTTATTGTTTTTGGTCATAAACTTACCTCTGGAAATCCTGGTAGGATCACATCCTAAATAATGGCAAGATACCATATCTCGGAATGGGTCAAAATCTTTGATCTTGAAAAGAAAGAACAAAAAAGCTCTACCCTCTTACAGCGCTCCTCAATGAGGATTTAAGTTAGATTTTTATCACGAACGAGCACCAACGTAAAGTCTAAAGAGAAATCATCTGCAAAAGCACCAGGATTCACGACAAAAAGCGGAAATACCCCACTAAAGCATCAAAACGTTTGACATGCTTCGATGTCTTTTTGAATCTATCAAGCAGCGCATATCCTGGTTCATTTGTAAAAATTGTGTCGGTAATTATTTGACTCTTTCCTGTCGTATTAATTAGTGCCTGAACGAAAACTGCTAATTTTCCCAATTTCTGCGTCAGGCGCAAATTTTAATCCTCAAAATACCCAATGTATTTCTGTGGTTAAAATTTGCGCCCTCCTTGAACTTGAAAAAATTTTCTAGTTTTCGTTCGGGCACTAAGTAGTGTCCATACAGAAGGTATTGCCTTTTCGGATACAGCTTCATTTTTGTTTTTGTCACCAGCCGTTTCCGCGCCAATTCAACTGCTTTGTGAAGTTTCTGCTCCAGAGCCTTTTTTCTAATGCCTCAATGTTTTCCATTTCGTTTCCTTATTTTTCTTTTATAACTCCCGAATCGCCTTCATCTCATATTCTTCAATCAATCTTTCATCGGCAAAGCTGAAGTAGCGGTTGTCTCCGATGATGATGTGGTCGAAAAAACTGATGCCGGTTGCTTTGGCCGCCATCATCAGACTTTTTGTGAAAGCCTTGTCATCGTTGCTGGGAGTTACTGCGCCGGATGGGTGATTGTGTGCGACAATAATCGAAGGAGCATTATATTTGATGGCTGTCTGGATAATATCGCGAATATATGGATTCGCCCTGTCAACTGTACCATAGTCGATATCAATCATGTCTGATACGGCATTCCGTCTGTTGAGAAGAAGAAGCACAAATCGCTCTTTTTTTAAATCTCTCATGAGGGGCATAAGATAGTTTGCTACGTCAGACGATTTTTTAATGGAACCTTCCAGGGCCTTTTCTTCGCTCAACATCCTTCGGCCCAGTTCGATGGCTGCTTTGATCTGGGCAATCTTTGCGTCTTTCAGGCCGGAAATTTCTTTAAATTCAGAAGCGTCGATGCCGCTCATGGCGCGGAGCGACTTGTATTTATGGAGCAGTTCCTTCCCGATATCAACGGCGCTTCTTCCCGGTGTCCCTGTCCTGATAAGAATGGCAAGAAGCTCCGCATTACTTAAAGTCTGTTCACCATATTTAAGCAGTTTTTCCCGTGGGCGGTCGTCTTTTGACCATTCACGGATGGGAAGAGGATATTTTTTAGCTTTCTTTTTTATTTGCATAACTTTAAAGTGATTTGTTGTTGCTTTCCAAGGGAAACATCCCCTGAATATATAGTAAAAAAACATGTCTGTGTCATGGACACGTCCCTGCAATGTGTCCATGAATTGCGATTTTATCGACACGTTTTGTTAATGTGTCGTCGGGATATTCGACATAGGCGGTTAGGATTTACCGTGTTTTGTCAATGAGTTGATGATTAGAAGGAGACATCGTAGGGGCAGCTTATGCCGCCCGCCAAATCGATTCGGGCGGGATAAACCCGCCCCTACTGGAACCTGCCGATGAGGATTAGATCATTCGGAAAATTTTTACCGTTAACTGCAAACCGACAACAGTGAACCGTTATTCTTTAAACAAGGGATTTTATCTCTAAATTCCGTTATGTTGTAAAGATTTATCTCAGTTGCTGAAGCGCATTCTCCTTCTTCAGCCATTGAAAGGATTTCACCGGTTGGTGAAATAATCTGAGAATGGCCGCCAAATTCAATTCCCTTTTCCTTTCCGCATCTGTTAGTTGCTATAATAAAAATTTGATTTTCAATAGCTCTTGCTTGAGATAAAATATCCCAGTGCCTGATCCTGTCTATTGGCCACTGTGCCGATATTATAACTACAAGGGCTCCTTTAAGAGTAATTGATCTGCATAGCTCTGGAAATCTTAAATCATAGCATATCATCAAGCCTACAGGACAGATAGAAGTGTTGCACACTACAGCCCTGTTTCCTGCAGAAAAAAATCTATCTTCTTCAGTAAGTGGGAATAGATGTATTTTCCTGTAAGATCCAGCTATATTGCCATTGGAGTCAACAACATAAATTGTATTAAAAATATCTTTTCCCGAAGATTCCGGCAAAGAACCGGCTATAATCATATTGTATTTGAATGCTGTTCTTGAGAGTTTATCTATAATAAATGGTGTTTGTTTGGCATGATCGAGCAGCATCTGATTATCAAATCCGCAGGACCACATTTCCGGAAGCACCGCCATCTTAACATCGCAGTCTCCTAAAATATGTAACCCTTCGACAATTTTTGCGAGATTTGATTTAATATCTCCAAGCTTGACATCAAATTGAAATGTTCCTGCCTTAAAAATTTTATTATTCATTTATTCTTGTATAGGAAATTATAAAATTATGTTTTCTTTATTCGATTTTAAAATAATTTAAATAGCGAAGCGACATCATTATTCGACGTTCGACGTTGGACGTTCGATGTTGGACGTTCATCTTTTAATTTGTTCTCACATACCACGTGCAAGTGTAAGGACATCAACAGTTTTAGCTCCTTCATTTAATAAAACCTTTGTACATTCATTTACCGTTGCTCCTGTTGTGTAAACATCGTCAATAAGAAGTATGCTTTCCCCGATAATTTTTGATGCATTGCCTATGCTAAAGGCGTTTTTGATGTTTGCCCGTCGTTGCTTTCGGTCAAGGCCGGTCTGAGGTTCCGTGTGTTTATTCTTTATAAGGGCATTTCTTTCAATCTTTGAATATGAGAGCGCGACATTAAAGACATCGGCATATGAGAACCATTCTCTGATTAAAAGATAAGCCTGATTAAAGCCTCGTTTTCTGAAGCGTTTAATATGAAGCGGAACAGGAACAATAAGATCAATTCTGTTTTTATTATTCCAATATTTGATGAAAGCGAAAAATAAAAGCATGCCAAGTGGTCGCGCCAACTGGATTTTACCTTTATACTTTAAACGCTGTATGGTTTTCATTAGTGTCCCCTCATAGACACCTACCGCACGTGCCATTCGGAATTTCTTCGGAGACTTTATGCATTCCCCGCAGACATGATCATCCCCGATGCGGCTTTTAAACATGATGCCGCATATACAGCAGGAGGGGGATTCAACAGGCACAAAATCTTTAGAGCAGGCAGGGCATAAAAAGGGAAGCATCAATTTGTGAAAGGCAGATTTTTTGTTATAAGCTAAAATTGATTCAGCATTAAATATTTTAACAGGCAAATTGTAATTTTTATACATTGCAGGCTGGAAAAAAGATCCGCAGACAAGACATTTGGATGGCCATACAGCTTCTCTCAAGGCTCTTGCCATCCAGATGAATAAACTACCGCTTACAGCTCGATTGTCAGGAATCACAGATTTTATCCACACTTCATCTTTTCAATTATTTTATCAGCAAACTCGGAGCATTTTATTTTTTTTGCACCTTTTATCTGCCGAGCAAGATCGTATGTAACCGTACCGTCTTTAATGGTGGACTTAATTGCATCTCTTATTAATGCCGATGCTTCTTTCCACCCCATATAGTCCAGCATCATTGCTCCGGATAAAATTAATGAGCTGGGATTTACCTTGTCTTGCCCTGCATATTTAGGCGCTGTGCCGTGTGTTGCCTCAAAAACCGAGCATTTATCGCCAATATTTGCGCCGGGAGCCATGCCAAGACCGCCCACTTGGGCTGCTATAGCATCTGATATATAGTCTCCATTCAAATTCGGAGTGGCGATTACCTGGTACTCTTCAGGCCTGAGAAGTACCTGCTGAAACATCATATCAGCGATTCTGTCTTTTATGACAACTTTTCCTTTTGGCAACTTCCCGTTATACTTATCAAAAAGTTCGTTTTCAGTAATGGTTTTTTCATCAAATCGTTCTTTTGCAACTTCGTAGCCCCATTGACAGAAAGCTCCTTCCGTAAATTTCATTATGTTGCCTTTGTGCATTAGAGTAACGCTCGACAGGCCGTTATCAATAGCATATGAAATAGCCCTTGCTACAAGCCTCTTGGTATTTTTTTCACTTATGGGTTTTATGCCTATACCTGAATCTTCTGGTAAAGAAATTCCCATTTTGTCTTTTAGAAAGGAAATTACGCTGCCTGCTCCGTCACTTCCTGATTCCCATTCAATGCCAGCATATACGTCTTCCGTGTTTTCCCGAAAGACGACCATGTCAACTTTCTCCGGATTTTTCATGGGACTTGGAACATGTTCTATGTATTTTACCGGACGTACACATGCATAAAGATCCAGTTCCTGTCTTATCGTAACATTCAGGCTTCTTATTCCTTTTCCTACCGGAGTTGTCAGCGGCCCTTTTATGGCTATTACGTGTTCACGTATTGCGTTAAGAGTTTCAGAAGGGAGCCATTCGCCTTTTTTTTGATATGCTTTTTCGCCGGCGTAAACCTCGAGCCAGCATATTTTTTTATTTTCATCGTAAGCTGCCCGGACTGCGCTATCTATCACCATGCTTGCTGCGCGCCATATATCAGGGCCTATTCCATCTCCTTCAATATAGGCAATTATAGGAAAGTCAGGAATATTTAAACTTCCATCATTATTTATTGTTATCTTTTTCATATTTTTCATTAACTCGCATTCCTTTCGTAGCATTTCGCTGTCTGAATACTTCATACATTACAACTGCTGCTGCAACAGAGGCATTCAGGGAATTTATTTTTTCTATCTGTGGTATTGAAATCAAAATATCACATTGTTTTTTGACAAGGCTGCGTATGCCTTTACCTTCTCCGCCAATAACAATACCAAGTGAGCCTGAAAAATCACAGGAAAAAACGTCTTTATCTGCATTTTTGTCCATTCCGAAAATCCACAAGCCTTTATCCTTCAATAATTTTATTGTATTTACAATATTTGTAACACGTATAACATTAATATGTTCAAGCGCTCCAGCAGATACTTTGGAGACAGCCGGTGTGGGCAAGGCGGATCTGTCTTTTGTAATTATTACTCCGTCAACTCCGACACAAAGAGCTGTTCTGATTATAGCGCCGAGGTTATGCGGATCTACCACATTGTCTAACAATAAAAATAACTGTTTGATATCAACATGTTGCGGCCTATCAACAATATCATTGAGTCCAACAAATGAATATGGACTTACCTTTGCTCCAATTCCCTGATGCAGATCAGTTTTGGTTAAATATTTAAGTTGAGATGGCTTTAGTTTTTTAATAGATATTTTTTTGAACTTGGCTATTGCCAGCAATTTTTCAAATGGCTTTGGTATTTTGTCTTTTGCAATATATAGCTCAAGAAAACTTCTCCTGCCGGCCTTGAGAGCTTCAAAAACAGGATGGAAACCATATAGTATTTCTGTTTTCAAGTTGTTAACTTAAATTTATAAGATTAAAAATTATAGCTTACCACTGATTTTCACGGAATTACACTGAATTATCAATAGACCCACGCTCAAGCGAGTTGTTTTGAAATAATTGATCAATTGAGCTTCATTCTGATTTTGTTATCTTTTTTATGGCCTTGTTTTCTACCAGGAGATCGACTCGTAATCTACGTTCAAATTTAATATTCTTATAGTAACTAACTCATTGTTTACAGTTTTCAGTGAAACTCCGTGTCGTTCCGTGGTGAACTATTACGATTAAAAGGATTTATTATTCTGCCCTGTACGGTATTTCTCTATAACGGATATCAGATCAGCAAGAGCAACTGATAATTTGTCATTGATAATTACATGGCGGTAAAAATCTTTGTTTTTCATTTCTTTTTCTGCGGCATCGATACGCCTTGAGATGATATGTTTGCTGTCAGTCCCTCTTGATTCGAGGCGTAATTTAAGCATATCTAATGAGGGTGGCATTATAAAGATAGTTATACTGTCATGGTATCGATCAAGAATCTGTAATGTGCCCTGAAAATCAATGTCAAGGAGTATGTCACTCCCAGCGGCTAAACTCGTATCAATAAATTCTGATGAAGTGCCGTAATAATTACCATAAACTTCTGCCCACTCTGCCCATTTGCCGTTTTTTATTCTATTTTTAAAATCATCTTCTGTTATGAAGTAATAGTCGATTCCATTCTGTTCTCCCTTCCTGGGCTTTCTTGTTGTGTATGATACCGAATAAAGCATATTCGGAATCCGGTCAAGAACAGCTCTGCAAAGGGTTGTTTTACCAGCTCCTGATGGAGCCGATATGATAAAAAGATTGCCATTACAGCAAATCTTTTCTTTATGGTTTGAACAAGCCTGGCTAATTCCCTGATCATTCATACAAGGTCTGAATCCTTAAGGATAGTATAACGCTGTGATATCGTTTCTGCCTGTATAGCTGAAAGGACAACATGATTACTGTCCATGATAATCATGGCACGGGTTTTACGCCCCTGGGTTGCATCTACAAGACGTTTATTATCTTTTGCTTCATTTTTAAGGCGCTTCATTGGAGCAGAATTGGGTTGTACAATGGCTACAATTCGATCAGCAACTACAGTACTTCCAAAACCAATATTCAACAACTTCTGTTTCATATTTCTTTCCTTTTTACCAGGTATCCTTTATTTATATGTAAAAAGCGGTTAACATTTTATCCACCATTGAGGGGAAATCCGGTGGTATTAATGAAGGATGCCTTTTATTATTCGATATTTTGTACTTGTTCTCGTATTTTTTCAAGCTCAGATTTAACGGTTACAATTGTATGTGACACATTTGAATTCCCTGCCTTTGCTCCCATTGTGTTAAATTCTCTGCTGAATTCCTGAAGTAGAAAATTTAACTTTCTTCCAGCGGATTCCTCAGAGTCCATAATAGCCCTGAATTCTTTCATATGACTTTCAACTCTTAGTATTTCTTCAGAGATGTCGCTTCTATCTGCAAAAAAAGCTGCTTCCTGTGCTATCCTTGCAGGGTCGATATCAATCAGGCCTTTTGTTAATGCAGCTATGCGTTCCTTCAGTCGTTCCTGATAATGAGATAATAAGTTTCCGGAGTCCTTTTTTATTCGACCAATACTTTTTTCAATAAAGTCAAGTCGATTGGTAAAATCCTTAGCGATGAAATCTCCTTCCTTTTTCCTCATAGCATTAAGGTCATCAAGAGCTGTGCTTAAGCGGGTTTTTATACTATCCCAACAAATGTCCATATCTTTGCTGGTTTCAACAGGCTTAATAACTCCGCCTGTGTTCACCAGAAGATCCAGGGAGATGTCGGCGTTTATATTGAACTTGTTTTTAAGTTTGGAAAGTACATTAATGTATGCCAAGGCTTTAGGTTCATCTATATCAAAACCATATGCGTCTTCGGAATCATCTGTTATCTGCAGTTTAATTTCTATACGGCCACGTGATACGTTATCAGAAATCATGCTTTTAATTTTATCTTCCAGACAAAGATAACCATGAGGGGCTCGCAGAAAAATATCAAGATATCTGCTGTTATAGGAGCGAATTTCTATTGAAACAGTTAATTGATCTTTTGTGTTTTCCGAACTAGCATATGCGGTCATACTCTTCATCATTTTTTGCTCCTATTAAATAGTGCCTGAACGAAAACTGCTAATTTCCCCAATTTCTGCGTCAGGCTTAAATTTTAATTCTCAAAATACTCCATGTATTCCTGCGGTTAAAATTTGCGCCTTCCTTGAACTTGAACTTGAAAAAATTTTATAGTTTTCGTTCGGGCACTAAATATTATTTTTTGACAGGATTTACAGGATATTCAGGATTGAACTTAGGCAGTAAGTAAAAATAACTTGCACATCTTGCTTGCCTTTTGTTCCGTCTTCTGCGTTGCTTGTTGGTTGCATAATTCATTATGCGCCCTCCTCGCGCCTTGAAGACAAAACAAAATTTTTCGCAATATTGTACAATTTATTTCTACTCACTGCCTTAGCTTCGCTTGGCATTTTTAAATCAACGGCATATTTATTTCGCACCATTTCAAGATAAGTAAGCATGTTTTTTTCAGTATAGTCAGGGTATGTCCATGATAATTTTTTAAATGATCCTTTTTGATAGATCAGGGTAAGATCGGCATAGATACCCATACCTATGTAGATTCTGTGTGTATAGTTTTTGCCGGTTGCGAGAACAAAACGTTCGTGAAGCATATAGCCTGGATCAATGTTGACCAGACGCTTATCGTTTTTTGAATATTTTTTTTCGATTTTGTTTGTAATGATTTTTATTTCCGGCAGAGAACTCTGTTCAACGAGAGATTTAAATGCAAGAACTCGTCTGAAAAGTGGGGAACCCATTTCAGGTTCGTAATAGCTGGTATAGTTAAAGGGCAGCCACTGACTAACCATGTCAATAGAGCCAATTTTTTCAACAAGTTCCGTTACAACCGGAACAATAAGGCTCTTTTCCTTCATAAAGAGCCCTACAACAAGTTTAGCAGGTTTAGGGCTTTGGGGTATACTCATTTTAAAGAATCAATGCTTTTTGCCTCATCAATGAGCATAATAGGGATATCATCTCTTATTTCGTATAAAAGTTTACAATTATCACATATAAGCCCGTCATTTGTATCGTTAATATATATATCGCCTTTACACTTTGGACATGCAAGTATATCGAGAAGTTCTTTACTTAACGCCATGATTGCTTTCCTTGTATTAATAGTTAATGCAGATAAAACAAATATGCTTTATTCTTCCTGTCATTTATTAATATGCAGTATTGAAACAAATAGTGTGTTATGTATTGAATTGCAAGTTAATAATATTATCGTATAGACTTTCAGATAAATAATTTTACTGTGTTATCAGTCGTCGACGTATAACTAATACGCTTTCCTCCTTCTGGCCTTGTGAAATTGATTATCTGAAAGTCTATAGTATTAAAGGCCGAAATGTGAAAGTTGCGCTTGTGTGTAAAAAATATTCTCTGCAAGAGGGTCGTCTTGAAAGATATACATATTTTTTAAGTCGCGAATTGATTCGCGCGGGCCACGACGCTATCTCCCTGAAGCTTACGTTTATCTGGTTTGCTTCTAAAACTTTAATAATATTAAATAGTTAATGAGTTTGTAAAGACAACACACCACATATTGTATTCAATTAGTCGAAATTATACTTCACCTTGTGTTTTTTCCTTTACAAGCATCTATTTTCCTGCTAAAAATATAAAATCAGAAATTTACAAATTCGTAACACTTCAGCTTCTTGAAAATATAGCCGCAACCGGTTAATGTTACATAAAATTCAGGTTGTAAATTTCTGATAAGATAATATGGACAAAATATGAGACCTTTGAAAAATGCTCAATTTTGTTCAAGTTCAAGGAAGGCGAAAATTTTAAATGCAGGAATACATTGAGTATTTCGAGGCTTAAAATTTGAGTCTGACGCTGAAATTGGGCAAAAGGGGGCGTTTTGCAAAGGTCTCAATATAAGAGGATATCCTTATATGAAACTAAAAAAACTGGAACTTACAGGATTTAAATCATTTTCTGAAAAATCCAGCATTGAATTTCCTGCCGGCATTTCCGCAGTTGTAGGACCCAACGGTTGCGGCAAGAGCAATATTGTTGACGCGCTTAGATGGGTTATGGGGGAACAAAGTGTTAAGCAGCTTCGCGGCAAGGCGATGGAAGATATCATATTTTCCGGCTCTAACGGGAAACCACCGCTTAACATGGCCGAGGTATGCTTAACGCTTTTAAATGACAACGGTACTGCTCCGGAGGAATTAAAGGACTTCACTGAAATAATGTTAACCAGGCGGCTCTATCGTTCTGGTGAAAGTGGATATTTCATCAACAAGCAGTCATGCCGATTGAAGGATATACATAACATTTTCCTGGGAAGCGGCCTTGGAACAAAATCATATTCAATAATTCAGCAGGGAAATATTGGAGCTATTACTGAGGCAGGGCCTGAAGAAAGAAGGTTTTTTATTGAGGAGGCCGCAGGAATTACCAGATATAAAAACCGAAAAAAAGAAGCTCTAAGCAAAGTTCAGACCACAAAGCAGAACCTTCTGCGCATAAATGATATAATTAATGAAATACAAAAGCAGATGGCCGGCCTTAAACGCCAGGTTAAAAAAGCCGAAATCTACAAAAATTATCAAAAGCGCATAAGAGAATTGGATATCCTGATTTCTCTTGCAAATTTTGATGATTACTCTCACCAAATCCGCCAAACCGAGTCTCTATTAAAAGAACTTAATGATACAGACATAGAGCATACATCCAAAATAAAAAAACTTGACGCTGCAGTTGAAGATATAAAATTTCAACTCTCACAAAAAGAACAGGAAATCTCGGAACAAAAGTCTCAAAAATTCGAAATGCATCGAAGCATAGACAGAATAGAAAACGACCTTACACATCTTCGCAGAGAGATGGAGAATTTTTCCAGCGAAGCCATAAGGCTTGAAGCTGCAAGAAAAGAAATAGAAGAAAAAAACAAAAACATTATCACCGAGATTGCTCAAGTAAAAACCCAGAATGCAAAACTTAAAGACAATATAACAGATGTGGAATCAAGTCTTGAGCAGGAACGATCCGCATCGCAAAAAACAAGAGATCAATTGTCTGAGCTGATAAAGAGACTCGAAAATTATAAAACACATCTGATGGAGCTGGTTGCCAAAGAAGCACGATACAAAAACATCTATCAAAATGCGGCAAGCAACAAGGAGAACATAAAGAGACGGTTAAAAATAATAGATGAAGAAGAAGTTAGAGCAAAGAAAAAGTTAAAGGAAGCACAAAAATATTCCATAAAAGCCAAAGAGCATCTGAAAGAACTAAAACTGGAAATAAATGGTCTGAATGAAAGCATTGAAATCAAACAGGAAGGACTTGAGCGGAAAAGCAGGGAACTTGGCAATAAGGTTAAACTCGTCCAGACAATTGAACTTGAAAAAAATAAGCTGAAATCGAAATTTAATGCTTTAAAGAAAATGGCCGATAACTTTGAATGGTATAAAGATGGCGTCAAGGCTGTAATGAAAAAATATTTAAACAAAGAAACTACAAACAGCTTCTTAGAAAATGATGCTATTCTTGGCTTAATGGCAGATATTATCGAACCGGAGCCTTCTTTTGAAACCGCGGTGGAAGCTGCTCTTGGAGAATCCTTACAGTACATACTGGTTAAGGATCAAAAAACGGGACTTGACGCTATAAACTATCTCCAGTCCAATAGTGCAGGCCGTAGCGGATTCATTCCTGTTTCATCCATTAAAAACACAGGATATAATCTTTCTGAAAATTCCAATACACAGAAATATCTTTTGAAACACATTGCAGTAAAACCAGGGTTTGAAAAAATTGCAGAATCTTTTTTAGAAAATGTAATCGTTACCACTGATATAGCAGAAGCTATAACGATAAATAAAAGTAATGACAATTGCCAAACAATTGTTACAAAAAACGGCGATATTATTTCTTCTCAAGGCATCATGATCGGCGGCAGCAAAGATAATTTATCAGGTATTCTTGCAAAAAAACAGGAACTAAAAGAACTTGAAGGCCTGATTAAAAGGATAAATAAAAAGCTGGAATCTACCAGTCTTGATAAAAAAGAACTTGAATCCGAAGTTCGCCTTATTGAAAGCAAGCTGCAAAAACTGATAGAAAATAAAAATAAAACAATCCAAAACAAGACCGAAGCAGAAAAAAGGCTTTATAAAGCAAACGAAGATGAAAAGTACGCACGCAAACACCTTGAAATAACAAGCCTGGAGCAGGAACATCTCATGGGAGAAGAGATTGATATTGATGAAGAGATGGCCAGGTATGACAAAGAACTTGCAGAAATAACCAATGAAGTTGAGACCGAACAGCACAAAGTCACAGAAACTTCAGAAAGAATCAGCTCCGCCTCTGATGAAATGGAAAATTTTAATCAAAGGATAATGGATCTTAAGCTCAAGCTGACGGCTCTCAATGCCGGAATAGAAAACAATTATAATACATTAAAACGACTTGAAGAATTTAAAGACGAAGGGATAAAGCAGTTCAAACAGCTTTCCGGGGAAATTAATAAGAAGCATCAAAAAAGAACTAATTCAAAACAGAAAATTCAAGAATATGAAAAAACTCTTCCTGTCATGTATAATGATATGACGCGCCTTGAACAGGAACTTGAAAGAAATGAGGCTGATTATCATGCTATTGACGATAGCCTTAAAGAAAATGATAATGTCATTACAAAGATACAAGACGAACGTGAAAAGACATTGCAGAAAATTCGCCTGCTTGAGATAGAACGATCCCAAAGGCATATTAAACGGGAAAATATTACGAATCACTTAGAATCAGCCTATCGCATTTCGCTTTCCGACCTGAGATCAGAATTAAGAAATAAGGCTGAAAAGCAAGATATGTCAATAGATGAAATGGAAGTTGAACTTTCCAGACTTAAGGTGAAAATCGCTAATATAAGCGATGTAAATCTCGGCGCTATAAAGGAATATGAACAGCTAAAAGAACGCTTTGATTTCTTATCCGAGCAACGTGATGATCTTGTTAAAGCTCTTGATGATCTCCATAAAGTTATAAAAAAGATTAATCGAATCACGCAGGAAAAATTTATAAAAACCTTTGATCTGGTTAATGAAAGGCTGAACGAGGTTTTTCAGCGTCTTTTTGATGGAGGCACGGCACAACTTGTTTTAACTGAACCAGCCAAACCTCTTGAAACAGGCGTAGAATTCATGATTCATCCACCCGGGAAAAAACTGACCAGAATGAGCCTTCTTTCAGGAGGAGAAAAAGCTCTTTCTGCAATTGCCTTTATCTTTTCAATATTTCTAATTAAGCCGGCATCTTTCTGTATCATGGATGAAATAGACGCTCCTCTTGATGAAGCCAATGTTTTTCGCTTTAATAATTTGCTTAAAATTATAGGAGAAAAATCTCAAATTATCATGATAACTCATAATAAAAAAAGCATGGAATTTGCCGGCACATTGTTTGGTATTACCATGGAAAGAAAAGGGATTTCAAAGATAGTTTCAGTAAATTTAGAGTTAACCTAAGTTTTCAAACAGCCGGAAATATAAAATTCGTACTGAGGGGAGTTATGGCGCTCAACTGGTTCAAAAAGAAAAAGCATTCAGATGAAAAAAAAGAAGAACAGGATAATTCAGACTCATCGGAAAAAACATCTTTTTT
This sequence comes from Deltaproteobacteria bacterium, assembly GCA_030272815.1. Lineage (GTDB taxonomy): Bacteria > Desulfobacterota > Desulfobacteria > Desulfobacterales > ETH-SRB1 > B13-G4. The sequence goes on along the minus strand of JAJSZT010000001.1, from coordinate 118,285 downwards.
TGAACGTTTAAAAAAAGGTCTTTCCAAAACCCGCGAAATTCTTTCAACAGACATAGATGAACTCTTTATAGGGAAAAGAGAAATTGACGACAGTTTATTAGAAGAATTAGAAGAGCTTCTGATAACGTCGGACATTGGGGTGCGGACTTCAATGGAGCTTATTCAAAAAATTTCAAAAAAATCCTCTAAAATATCTGACGCCAACCAATTGAAGAACGCCTTAAAAGAGGAAATGCTTTCACTTCTCAATCTACAAACACCAAAGCAAATCCCCGAAGCTGCTTCTGCTAAGCCCAGAGTAATAATGGTAATTGGTATAAATGGTGTCGGCAAAACAACCACAATTGGAAAACTTGCAGCAAAATTCAACTCAGAAGGAAAGAAAGTATTGATAGCTGCTGCCGATACCTTCAGGGCTGCGGCTGTTGAGCAGCTTGTGATATGGGCTGACAGAGCAGATGCTCAAATAGTAAAGCACAAGGACAATGCTGACCCTGCTTCTGTAGCTTATGACAGCATTGAAGCCGCTATTGCAAGAGGTATGGATGTTGTTCTTGTAGATACTGCAGGAAGGCTTCATACCAAGGTAAATCTTATGGAGGAACTTAAAAAGATTAAACGAATCATATCAAAAAAGCTGGCAGGTGCACCGCATGAAATCCTTTTAGTTCTTGATGCAACAACAGGCCAAAATGCTTTGTCACAGGCAAAGCTGTTTGATGATGCACTTGGAGTGACAGGGATAGCGCTCACAAAGCTTGATGGAACTGCAAAAGGAGGGGTTGTTGTAAGTATTTGCAACACTCTCAAAATTCAACTGAAGTATATTGGTATTGGCGAAAACATAGATGACCTGCAAGGCTTTAATTCAAAAGAGTTTGTGGACGCTCTTTTCTAAGGAACGGGGACGAAATAATTTCCCCAAGTAGGCGCATAGATTTGGGTCAAATTTGTTCGATCTCAAATCACAAAAGTTGATGGAATAGCGGGCTATTTTGATATTTTTGTGATTTGAGATCGGGCAAAGGTGTCCTGAAGCTGTGATGCATAGTTGGGAAAGTTATTTTGTCCCCGTTCCTAAGTTATTTTCTACAATTTTAGTAGCCGTTCACGGCTTGAAACTTGAAATTAGAAAGAACAGTACAAAAGCATGAAGGCCAAATTTCCAATTTCTATTTTCAATGTTCTGTGAACGCTTACAATTTTATTTTAGTTGTCATGCTTATATAACATAGACTTTTTTAAAAAGTTTACTTACAGATATAACCATATAACAGGTTAACATTAAATATTATCAAAAAAGTCTTATATGGTGCTGATTTGTGTTGACATTAAAAAAAAGCATGTTATATGGAGCTGATAAAAGAGGAGGTTGTATCGTTATTAATCAATAACAAAGAGGGGGAATGACTATGACAAAAGCAGAATTAGTAGAAAAAATGGCAACCGACGCGGGCATTTCCAAGGTCGCGGCAACAGGTGCACTAAACTCTTTCATGGATGGTGTAACAAAGGCGCTAAAGAAAAAAGACGGTAAAGTTACTCTTGTGGGATTCGGAACTTTTTCAAAAGTCCGCAGAAAAGCTCGTAAAGGCCGTAATCCTCAAACAGGCGAACCGATTAAAATCAAAGCATGCAATGTTGTTAAGTTCCGGCCCGGCAAGAAACTAAAAACCTCCATATAGTTCAACCTAAATTTAAAGGCGGTTTATTTAACCTAAGTTGAGCTATTTTTTGCGAAGAAATGTGCCGAGATCTTGATGCAGCAAGGTTTGCGAAAAGCGTAGGCATACCAATGGATATGTCGAGACTTTTCGTAAGTCCCTGATGCGCAAAAGATTGGTGCAGGTCGAGTAAAAAATTGCTCAATTTGGGTTTAAGTTATCGGTGTTTAAATAAACCGCCTTTATCCCATCTTTTCCCATGGTACACAGATTCTGGCTGTAGCGGGTGTGACCGAGGGGGAAAGCAACTGTGCCTATCCTGCTATTGGTCCGGACGTGAATCGCGAATTCTAATTTTTAGCACCTATCCACTTTCTAAGAATTACATCTTCCTTTATACCCGGAGCTTCCGATACTATCCTTCCGGATTTTAAAAGGAGGTTAAGCGGATGAATTAGATAGCAAAAATAGAGCCTCTTAGAGGGCAGGGGGACTGAATATTTTTTTGAGAGGACCTCCGGATGCGGAAATATTTGTTTAAGGAGAACCTTTACTTTTTCTTGAAAGCTATCCTCTACTTGTGACTTGATAAGAGTGCGAGGAACAGCAGGAAAAGCGTCTTCCCTGACAAGGATTCTTTTATTAATAAGCCGCACTATTCTTTTATCTAAACTTTCTGGGCTAAATCGATTGAGGAGGTCATGAGAAATATCATCATGATTCCCGATGGTTTCCGTTGCAATAAAAAGTGTGGTATAAATAACGCTGTCCACTCCGTACTTCTCAGCTTCACACTTAAGCCTTGCCCAATTGATCTCATCTCTATAATGCTTGAGAGTTTGAAAAATATCGCATAGCTGAATAAGTGCTCCTTTGCTTCCAAAAACTGCTTTGTGACCTATAAACCGGTGTTTGAGAAAATGAAGGCAGAGGTGAAAGATTAAATCGTCAGGACAGAGTATGAGTACTTTTTTGCCGGAAATCTCCACAGTATTAGCCCTTTCCCACCACCTTTCAATAAGGCCGGTGTCAATATTACGAATTCGAAAGGGATGAGATTTATTCGCTATGTGCCAGTGAATTTCAACCAGGATATTCTTGTTTGGATGGATATAAACGATGTGCTGGTGATTTTTTCTATACCATTCTGGGGGCAGATTACCATGGAAAAGATAGCCTGACCCACACATTATCTTTTCTGCACGGGGAAGGTCTTCTTTTTTCACCAGGAGGTCAACATCACTCATTGGTCTTAAACCGATATCACCATAAACGGTCTTAGCTAAAGCAGCGCCTTTTAAGACGATAACCTCCACTTTTTTTTCACGAAATGCGCCTAAAATACTATTTAATTCCGCATAAATGTACATATTTCTGGCTAAATTAGCATTGTAGGCTGTTTTTAGCTCATCCATGACTTCTTGGGGAATAAAATGGCATTTCTGAATACCTTTCAAATTATTGTATAACAATGGAGCAATACCATGCCAACGGGCGGACTCCAAGATCTCTTTCCAGTCTAATGAAAGGCTTATAATGTCTTCAAATTTATTGAGTGTATCCTCAGGAATCTTGATCTGAGTACAGTACAATAATAGCCTATTTTCATTGGATAGATTCATATACGAATAATTTAAAGTTTTCGAATTGAGGAATTGGGGAATCAGCTTCGCTCAATTGCGAATTTAGGAATTAAAATCAATAGAATAGGGTGCAGTTACTCTCATCTTCCGAGAAATGATAAATATTTCAGACAGGATTACAGGATTGACTTGTTATATAAAAAAAGAATTAATGCGGATCCTGTATATCATAAATTCATATCCTGGAAATGGCTTTTCATTTCAAACCCGTTCCAAATCTATAAACGGCCATAAGAGTATTGAATGTATAATAGCAAAGATGACAAACCTTGGTACCGAACTATTATTTAAATCCAAAAAATAATTTTGATACAGTTTTTTTCTAAAGCCTGATCGAATTGGTATGTAATTATATGTTTTTACAGGATTTAGGCTCTGTTGATTAACAGGAAATAAATAATCTTGTTTATCCTGTAATCCTGTCTAAATAATATGCTCCGTTTGGGAGAGAAGAGTATCTGCGCCCATTTGATTTCCTGAAAATTAAAAACCAAATTCTTTATTTGAAAAACTATAGTCTTATCCAACTTGCTCCATAATATCAGGAAAGAAATATGTCAGCTTATACGTTTTCGTTACTTCCGCATTTCTTTCCAGGAAAATATTTCCATTGTAAAAAAGCCAGGCATGTCCCTCAAGTTTTTTTTGTGTCTTTCTATCAGGTAACTTACCATTATATTTCACTCCAAAACATACATGAAGATTGATCCCCAATTTTCGTAAGAAGTGATAAAGAACTAAAGAGCGCTTCAGACAAGTACTCCTGAATATCCAGAAGTTGCGGTTTAGTAAGTAGTCCGCAAACTTCACTATCTTATCTCTTGACTCTGAGTCCTGGTCATTGCATACTCTCAAATCTCGGGGTGTAAGCATCTTCATAAGCATAGGAAGGGAGAAGAGCCTCAGCATCGCAGGCAATAGGATAATCAGAAGAAATATCCGGATAAAAAGCCAAATTTCTTCAAAGGAGCTAAAATTAGCCCTGAATTTTCTTAGAATCCAGGCATGACTATTCATCAACAACCTTTACTAATTTCTCATTAATAAGTTCACCAATGAGATTAAGAACACTTCCTTTTGCTTTTTCAGGGGTAACATCAAATTCATTCTGAAGCCTTTCATTTATTTCTTCAAGCGTACCACCACTGCTAAGCAATTGCCAGATACGTAGTCCTGTTTCATTTAGTGTGTAGTACATTTTCGTTGCCAGATTTAAGAGGACTGCCTCTTTGCCTTCTAACTCTGTAATAACTACATCAGAGTCAGGTTTTACCCTATGATTGAGCTCTACCATCGATTATTGACCTCCTCTGAGCATTTTTTGTCCAAACCTTATTAGACCAGGGGTTTTGGGGAAACTCTTTAAGCCAATCTACTTTCTTGAAATAATTTGAGCAATACCAGCATGGAAAGTAGTCTGAGTCCTTGAAATTACCGTTGGAATAACGTTCTTCCTTCTTCTGGTGGAACTTTCTATTAGATTCAACCAGGCGTTCATAAGCCTCAGAAAAACTCATCTTGCCCAGATTGCCTACTACATCCTCGCCTTCCGCGCCATCTCCATGCCCGGATAAGTGACAGCAGGTTGTGACGTTCCCCTGCCAGTCAATGTTAAATTCCTGCATCTGAAGGGGAGTACATGGGAAGAGGTTGGTAGTATAGTGTCCAGGGGCCATAACAATTGGTATTGGAAAAGTTTTTTGGAGTTGCCAGACAGTAGCCTCTACCTTTTTTCGCTCCGTAGGGGAGATGTCCAGATTTTGCTCTGTGGTTAGCGGAGTAGACATAAGATGACCGAATCTTAGTCCTCTGCTTCCGAGTTTAGTTGCAAGCTCTGCCATCTCTTTTGATTCATCACGGTTGCGGGATGTAATTACTGAATTAAAGGTGAAAGGGATGTCTTTCACTACACAAACACTTATAGCCTTCATTACCCGACGGTATGAAGCCTTCCCACGAAGGCTGTCGTGTGTCCCCTCTTTGGCACCATCCAGACTAAACGTAATCCCTGAAAGCCTATCGTGAAAAGGAAGTATCTTTTCATAAATTCTGGTAAAATTCCAGCCGTTAGTAACAAAGCCAAACCTATATCCAGCTTCACATACCATTGTAAGGATTTCTGCAAATCCTGGATGCATTGTCGGCTCTCCACCAGTAAAGGAGAGATAATCAAAGCCGTGAGCCTTAGCACCCAAGAGAATCTTTTCTACAATCTCTATTTTCAGGTCCCCGTCAGCGCTGTGCCTTTTATCAAAGCAGTGTTGACATCTCAGATTACAGCGATTTGTGAGCTCTATGACTATGCCTGGCATTTATATCCTTCCTTCATAACAAATCCGGCAAATTCTCCCCCTATCGGCTGTGTTTCCTCATACTCCCTCTACTACTGATAGGACTTCAGAAATCTTCTCCGGCTCTTCATACAAATCGCGACCTGCAATGAGTTCGAAACTATCTGTCTGGTTTACAAGTTGTTTGAGGGCATCTAAATGCGCCTTGACAGCCTCACGATTGAAAAACAGAGATGCGCTCTGCTTCATCAATCTGATCAGGGAAGATGTTTGATCTATGGGTGTCAGCATACTCTCAGGTTGAGAAACAATGCTCGTGTAGATCAACACATTTGGAAGAAAATCCGGATAGAATTGATCCGGATAGACCAAATCCAAATCCAGGAATCGCTTGCCTCTTTTTCCATTTGTTGGTCCCTCAAGATAAGGCGCTATTTCCGAGTAGTGATGGATCAGGACAGGGTCCAGATAAAATTTCTTCCGAAAGGATAGGGCCTCAACTCCATCTGCTGAGGACTTGAGCAAAATGGCATCGTCTGAGGTATAGTACCAGCCTTGACGGACCATGCTGAGCGTCATGCTCGACTTGCCGCTGCCGGACTCCCCCAATAACAGACAGCCTGTTCCGTCTCTGATAAACCCCGCGGCATGAAGGTCATACAGGCGAAAGCGAGAAAGAAGATGGATAAGGCCGATAAGAAAAAAATTACACTTTGATAAAAGAGGTTTTTCCCTAAAAGAGGAATGAAGAGTCAGTAAGCCGGTTCCCTGTTGAGGCTGTAACTGAAAAACGGACAATCCGTCAGTAAGATAAACATAATCATCCGCTTTAAAGATTGATAAACCATAGCAGTGAAGAGGCTTTGATGTCTGCTTCGGCACAGCCCACGGGATATCTGAAGTGGTGAATTTCAAATGCATGTGAACGGGATCATTCAGGCAGCTTAGCTTAGTAAAGGGAAAGGGAGAGAAGAACTGGTCAATTTCATCTTCGATCCCTTTCCCTTCCCATCTGGCCTGAATGGTTAATCCGTGTAAAGAGTAGAAGCGAACACCTGCTTCAGTTATCCATCTTGCCACAGTTCTGTTTGCTCCCTTGTTATGATTACGGCACAAAGGTACCAAAGAACCCACCGGTGATCTTGGTCGCATCGCCTTGCTTTGTTAGCTTCGGCTCAACGAATGTGAGTTTCGGCTCTTTAAAGGTTTTCTTATCCACTTTTTCTTGCTCCTCTCTCTCCAATACTTTTTTCATATCTCTCATAACTTGAACCTCCTTTCTCTTCATAAATTTTATAGGAGTTTAAATGGCTGTTACTTTATCGCACTTTCCCTAATAGGCTACCAACTAAAAGCGGAACACTTTCCGCCATTTTGGTTCTATAGCAATTCCACAATCAAACAAAATCTAAGGAATTGCTAACCAACTGAATTTACAGGCTGTTGCGCCTTACGTTGGTAGCCTTGTAGATTTCTCTGGGCATGTTTATTTCTGTACCTTCCCAAATAGATCGACTTCGAAAATAAATGGATTCATACTTCTGAGGCCAATCTCGAATATTACGGTAAAGCTTTCCTGGGGTTTGAGCACACCATCCATAGGTACCGTGAAATCCGCTCCATATCCCCACGGGACACCACCATCGGCATTGCAGAGCACATTCCCGCCAGTCAGGTCACCGACCTCAAAAAAGAGATCAGACAGAGTGTCCGAAGACGTATTCCTAAATTCGGCAGTGATCGTAAATGTACCTACACAATTTTCTGCGCATGGGGTAGCATCAAAGTCCGTGTCCACATCCTCAGGGCCGAGATCAGGAAACCTGTCGTTAACTTTTCCTCCGGCAAAAGAGGTCAGAGTAAGTTCAGCAAAGGACACTATAGCATCATCTGCATAAAACGCCGGGATGCTGTCGCCATGCGTAGCCTTTAAGAGGTCAGGAAGAGCCCTGTTTCTGTAGAAGTTAGTTAATTCTATTTGAATAGTGCTGGTGACACCAATGGGAAGCTCTTGAATTACTGGGGTTATGATAGGAGGGAACCCTATTAGATTAATTTTAAAGGCGTCAGTAGAAATACCAGAACCCTTTGGCGTGAGTTCTAAGGTGAGCAGTGCGGAGGCCAACGGGAGAGAAGTTGGAAAGCATTGAAACTCTGGGTCAGTTTTGAAATCAAAACTCCAGCTTGTTCCTTCATTAACACCGTCACCAAGAGGCAGTCTGTGACCCGGATCAAAACCATCAGGAGTAATTATAAAGTCTCCATTTATGACCATGGGGTCACATGAAGGGTCCTTCACCTCTGGAGTCTGACTACCTTTTGCTGTAGCGGTAATTGGTAGAGTGTTGAATGTGAAAGTATGGATCACTTTCCGGGAAGAAATGTCGATGACCAATAGGGGCCGCGGACCAGATCCCGTACTCGTCACTATCAAAAATTGCTGATCAAGACTTATTGACATGTCTCCAATAGGATTTGAGACTGAAATTGGATTCGTTCCTGGAGCAAGCCTTGGCGGGGAAGCTGTTAGGTCAACGACCCATACCCTCCTGCCGGAACGATCGTTCACGAAGCCCAAAGTCCCATCCGCTGTTATAGCGCATTGATGAAACATGCCAGAACCGGCGGATAATCTCCCCAGAACAGTGTCTGTACTCACATCGAATGCGACGACTGATCCATCTGAATTAACTACCATACCTACATCACCATTATCCGATAAACACACCTCCGTTGCATGAGAGCCGCCGAGTCCAAGAGACGTCAGCAGGTCTCCGGTTCTTGCGTTGTAGACGTTGAGATAATTACCATACTGCCATGCCGGTGGCGTCACATACAGCTTAGCACCGTCCTGCGTGATGGCCATCTCATCTACTCCCGTAGTAGCACCCCCAGACCCGCGACCAACCGGGATAGTAAATAGAGGTACATCATCCAGTGTACCTGTGTCAGAATTATAGTTAATGACATCTATCCTTCTCTCACGCACGTTATCATACAATAAAAAGACTCGATCTCCTTGAGGATTTATCAAAACAGAGACAGTTAACAGTCCTCCAGGGGATGGGTAATATTTGTCAATTGGTATCAATCCTGGAATTTTAAACGATCGAATTCCAGAATAACTTATGGCTAAGCCTGACATATTATTTGGCGCGCCAATTGCTTTCTTAAAAAAACCGTTTAGGAACTCGTTCGTTGCTGTCAAGTTGCCGCCGGTGTCAATTGTAAGCCTCCGCGCCCTGCCATCCAGACCGTGAGAAGTTATTGTGCTGACTAAGACAGAGCTGTCACTGAGGACATCTATTGAGATTGCATGCTCAGCACCGTATGCAAAGCTTGAAAAACCCACAGAAAGTACTAACCAAAGTAAAAGTAATATTAAATTCTTATTTAATTGTTCACTCATGATTCATCCTCCTATTGGTCTTCAGTGTAAGAGTTTTCCACAATATTTTGTAACGCAATAAATCATCAGTCATAGGTTGTCGTAACATACTGAAATCATTAATACCGATAAATCCAATATAAAATTATCCAAGCTAATCATTTGAGTGCATATACTCTTCTCTCCCAAACGGATCATATTTTTAGACAGGATAACAGGATAAACAAGATTTTTTATTTCCTGTTAATCAACGGAGTCCAAATCCTGTAAAAACATATAATTACATACCGATTCGATCAGGCTTTAGAAAAGCGCTTCATCAAAATTATTTTTTGGATTTAAATAATAGTTCGGTACCAAGGTATGTCATCTTTACTATTATAGATTCAATACTCATTTGGCCGTTTATAGATTTGGAACGGGTTTGAAATGAAAAGCCATTTCCAAGATACTAATTTATGATATACAGGATCTGCATTAACTCTTTTTTATAAGATCAAGTCAATCCTGTAATCCTGTCTGAAATATTTATCATTTCTCGGGAGATAAGAGTAACTGCACCCTAATCATTTCAGCTACTTATCAATTCATGATTCAAAATACTGGAGAACTTATGACTGACTAGTTAAACTATAATTTGACCATACCCAGACAAATCCATTTTTTCGCCTCACCTCCTTTCCATCAATATCCGACCACACTATTTCCCTTCTTCCACAAACTCCGAAGGGTCAAACTCAAACTTAAAGGGTTCTGGACGCGGTAACTTCTCTCTTGCAGCTTTTTTCCCCACGCTGCTCTCGGACTTCACCAATCGCTTTTCTCCCTTAACTTCGGATTCCTTAGTAGTGGGCTTGGATAGCACTGTTCCCTTCCCCTCAGGCAGGAGTACTATCTTGGTGATTTTCCATTCCTCTTTCTCTGAATTCCATACGTAAGCATAGCTGGTCCTTAATCTCTTTACAGCATCTTCCAGGGAGAGCCTGTCAAAGCATATGGTAATCTTCTCCTCCTCAGAGATATCAGCAACCACTTCGATTTTCATCCTACGACCGATCTGATCTACAATTTGTTTTAATGAAGCATCCTTTGCAGTTAAAGAGATAAGACTATTTTTTATGGTGAGGACAAAATCAGTTCTGCTTTCTGCCTTCACTTCGGATTTCTTGTCAGCCTCTCCTCCAAATAGAGAATTCGGAGTTATTAGCAAAAATATCAAGAGAATACTAACTAAGAAAAGTTCTTCTACCCCCCTCTTTCCATTGCACTTATCCATACATCACCTCCTTAAGATACATTCCAACAGATTGGAAATTCATCCCCCCTCACCCTGACTTTCTCCTGCCAGGGGAGAGGGAGTTTTCTTCTTTCCACACTGTTACCTCACTGTTCTTAATACATTCACAAAGAAACCTATGTTTGCATGTTTTGTGGAAAAAGTGTCAAGTGAACCTGCTTGGTTCACAGGGAAACGTCAAAGTCAGTGCTAAAGTGCTAATATTTAGAGTTTGTGGGGGCCTTAAAATCCGAAATACGGATATCGCCTGATCTTATAAAATATGGTCGAAACAATCTCTAATTTCGAATATCAAATGACCAAAACATGTCAGGCACTTATGCAATATCTATGGCGCTCCACCATGTTTGAAATTTTGAATTTTGGTCATTCGTATTTGTTTCGGATTTCGAGCTTCGTGCTTCGAATTTATTGAAAATTGAATAAGTAAGCAATTCTTGTGAATTCAGGATGTTATCAGCTTAAATGACGTGGCCCCTGGCTTGATTCAACCGTCATTTTTCTTGCTTTGATGGAATTCTGTGAAGAAGTTCAGCTCAGCAGTAACTACAACGTTCGGAGTTTCTACATCTGCAACTTGAACTTGAAATGTGAAGGCTTCTATTGATAGTTAATTTCGTTTCAAGCGAATAGAATCGTAGTCCCTTGAAATACTGGCATAATATGTAGTATAATTGCCTGAAAAAATCATATTTCTATTAGATCTGATAACCTAATAAAGCGCGAAAAGCATTTTACTTTTCATTTAACATGCGAAAAGTTACAGATAGGTTACATATTCGGGAAAAAATGAAAATTTTATGATTTTTTTTCAGAAAGGATGGATTTGCGTATGGCTTCGGTCTTGGGGGAAGGCTCAATGCCGAGGGTTGCGAAAAGTATCTTCCTGCCGCGGTTATAAACCGATAGGGCCTCAGCCAGTTGGCCAAGCCGATGATAGCAGGCCATAATGCGTCGGTAAAACTCCTCAGCAAGGTCGTCTACTTCAAGACCTCGCCGATAACATTCCACAGCTTTTTCATATTGTCCACTCATTTCCCAGTGATGCCCAAGCTTATTCACACACCGCATGAATTTTTCCCCGAGATGTTCGCGAAGTGAGATTGTCCAGATCTCCCCGTTTTCATCTGGTAGAAAGGGGCCATGATAAATATTGATGGCCTTTTGGGTCAATTCAATAGCTTTAGTTATATCTATTTCCGGTGAAGCTTTTCTCCACATGGCATCGGCTTGCCCAAAAATGCGTTCAAACGCCCATACATCGACCCAGCAGTACCTTTGATCCAGTGTCATGCATCCATCCCGAAGCTCGACAGTCGCATGATGGCCGATTAACTTGCGAAGGCGGTGGAGGGTGGTCGCAAAAGATGTGTGCGCTATATCGCCGTCGGCATCAGGCCAGAGGACATCGCTTATCTGGTATTCTCGAACCCTTCTGCCTCCAAGGGCAATCAAAACCTTGAGCATTATCAGAGGCTTTTGTGGAGCCTTTCTCGAGAATCGGACCGGTTTTTCATCTTTTACTAAAGCAAACCGTCCCAAGGTGTATATTCTCAATGCCATTGGTTATTTCGTCCCCGTTCCTTAAATAAATCACCTTTATCTTAGAGATCGCTTAGCATCTGAGCCTCTAAGAACGGCAGGGACGCCGTTCCCTACAAACCTATGGCTTGCTTAGGGCTCGGTAAAAAATAACTTGGTAGAATTTGCGCCCGAAATTGCCGTAGATTTAATCGATCTGATTGAGCAAAACCGCAGGAATAGCGAGCTATTTCGAGGACTTTTGCGATTGAAGATCGGTTAAACTGAAGTTCCTGGAATAGATCAGATACAACCTATTGATTTCAAAATGAATTTTTGAAATCATGGTGTGCAGTTACTGTCTACACTGAATTCTTCAATATTGTTAGCAAGTTATTTGATTTAAGATACACAAATTTTTTTTATTAAGTCAATCATTATTGGCCCGAATTTGAGCGATTTACATGGCTACAAAAATGAAGCTAAAAACCCAGCTTTCTATTATGATATCAATAGGTTAATTAGGAATTAGCTCAAGAACTTCAGGTTAAAGATATGGTGAAGTCGGGATGCAAAAATGCCAAGTTATTTTTTACCGAGCCCTTAGTATCTGAGTTCAAACTCATAATAGTCACCTGTATAGTCTTCCAAATCCACATCCACTTTCTTAACATCAGCAAGGCACGGGGGCCGTCCTTGAACCCAGCCGCTTATTATTGCATGAACTCTCAGCTTCTTTGACCTATAATTACAAATTACATTACTTAAATTATCAGTGGGTTCGATTTATGAGACATACAATACCTTGAAGATGGTATTTATAGAAAAGTCATGTCCCTTTACTGGCTTACTATTTTTTGAGTTTGTAAATTTCTGAGAATGCATTAACTTATTAATTCTTGCATGATAAACGAATAAATTTTTTTAAGGGGAAGTATAATAATATGGGTTGGTTTGGAAAAGTTGTTGGAGGCACTATAGGATTTGCATTAGGCGGCCCTCTCGGCGCTGTCGCAGGAGCTGCATTTGGGCATACTTTTGATTCAAGCAAAAAGCAATACTATATTAATGATAATGCACGTCTTTCATCAGGCGAAGAGGCTCAGTTTACCTTTTTTATAGCGGCATTTTCAATGCTTGCAAAGCTTGCTAAAGTGGATGGCCGCATATCAGAGGAAGAAATTAAGTCCATAGAGAATTTTATGGTTAATGACTTAAACCTTAATCTTGAAAGCAGAAGACTTGCCATGAACATTTTTCATGCAGCTACAAGATCTCAGGAGACCTTCCATGATTTTGCAAATCAGTTCTACATGCAGTTTAGCAGACAGCCTCAGCTCCTGGAACTTATGATGGATATGCTTTTTAGAGTATCTGTTGCCGATGGAGTCCTTAGTAAAAGCGAAGAACAACTTATTCACTCTGCTGCAAGAGCATTCAACTTCAATGATGCGGAATACAGTAAATTTAAGTCCAGATATATCAAGGACTTTGAAAAATATTATGCAATTCTCGGATGCAGCCAAAACGATTCAGATGATCAGATAAAAAAGCAGTACAGAAAACTGGTATTAGAATACCATCCCGATAAGATTGCATCAAAGGGTCTTCCTGACGAGTTTACAAAATTTGCTAATGATAAATTCAGGGAGATTCAAGGGGCGTATGAAGTTATAAAAAAAGAAAAGGGAATCAAATAGTTCCGAATAAAGAATTATTGTTATTTATTTTTTCAATTTTAGCATCAACTATTGTATTTTTAAAATCGTCGTTTCCGCTCAAAAATATCGGCAAATAATTTGAAGTCTTGCCTTTTAAAAAGCCTGTTGCTTTGTCTCTTTTTTCCTCTATAAGAACTTCAACCCTTTTCCCGATATTTTTTTTATAAAATTCCTTTTTTTTGATATTTCCCAGATCACGCATTATTTTACATCTTTCTTTAATAATCTTTGATGGTACTTTATCCGGGAAGCTGCTTGCCGGTGTTCCTTTGCGGGAAGAAAAAGGAAAGACATGGAGATAGGTTGCCGGCAGTTCTTCAATTAGATTATATGTATTTTTAAAGGCTTCCTCGGTCTCGCCCGGAAATCCTATAATAGTATCAACCCCTATTGCGGCATCGGGTATTAATTCATGAATTCTATATAGTAACTGCCTGAACATTGATCTTGTATATGGCCGTCGCATTTTTTTTAATATTAAATCATCTCCGCTCTGCAAAGGAACATGGAAATGACGGCAAAAAATATCTGATTCAGCTACTGTCTTTATAATGGCTTCAGTTAATTCAAGAGGTTCTATTGAGCTTAACCTGACGCGCTCAATAGCCCTTGACTCATTTATACGTTTTATGAGTTCTGTTAAATTTGTTTGTGGCGAGAGGTCGAGTCCATAGCGGCCAAGGTGTATGCCGGAAAGAACAACTTCCCTGTATCCGGATTTTTTAATCCGGATGATATTATCTAATATGTTTTTTAAGGGCATACTGCGGCTGCGGCCTCTGGCATAAGGAACAATGCAATAGGTGCAAAAAGCGTTGCACCCGTCCTGTATTTTTAGAAAAGGCCTTGTTCTTTTCCCGAGCGCCACAGGCATTTGCTTGAAACTTTTTTCATTAATTATGTCATTGTAAATGGTTACAGGAAATACAAAATCTTTTTCTTCTGTTGATGTAATTATTTCCGGGATTTTATGTTTGCCGGCATGACCGATTATATAATGAACTCCCTTGATTTTTTTAATATCATCAGGCTCGGTTTGTGCATAACAGCCTGTAACAATTATACGCGCACGCGGGTTGGAGCGTATTGCATGTCTTACTGCCTGCCGTGACTGCATGGCTGCTTTCCGGGTAACGGCACATGTGTTTATTATACAAAATTTTGCGTCTTCTCCTAAAGGAACAGAAGTCCATCCCGACTCTTTCAAGATCTGAATTATGGATTCTGACTCGCAATGATTTACTTTACAGCCTAATGTTGTAATGGAGTAATTTTGCATAAGGGTTCTCTCAAAAATAAATTTACATTTTCAGGTGTCGAGGCGTCCGCATGGCAAGGCGCGAGGAGGGCGAATAGCGGGCTATTTAACCGACGAGCAACGCAGTCATGCGGAATGGATCGGTGCATCAAAATGTGAAGTTATTTTTGAGTGAGCCCTAAGTATAAATTCAGCTTTCAATCCAGCCGCCGCCGATTACTTCATCTCCTGTATAGAATACAGCGCCCTGTCCGGGAGTTATTGATAGTTGAGGGTTTTTAAATTTTACAATTGCCGTTTGTTTTCCGATTGGTAGAAGAGTGGCCCCAACCGCCTTATGACGGTATCTTACACGCACATAAACTTTTATCGGAGAAGTCGGTTCTTGATTTATCCAGTTTATTTTTATAATTTTACATTCTTTTAATAGTAAATCTTTTTTAGAACCAACTATCAAAATGTTTCGCTTTATATCAATACTTACAACATAATAAGGCTCGGAAGCAGGACAGTTTATGCCTTTCCTTTGGCCAATGGTATAAAGATGCAGACCTCTGTGTTTGCCCAAAAGGTTGCCGTTAAGATCTTTTATTAGCCCCGGCTTTGGTTTAAATCCTTGTTGTTGTTCAAGGAAATACCCATAATTATTGTCTTTAATAAAGCAGATATCCTGGCTTTCTCTATTTGCAATTGCCTTAAGTCCTTTTTCCTTACTAATTTTTAGAACTTCTGATTTTGTCAAATTTCCAAGAGGAAAACAGGCACTGGCAAGTTGTTTTTGCTTTAG
Organism: Deltaproteobacteria bacterium; assembly: GCA_030272815.1. Lineage (GTDB taxonomy): Bacteria > Desulfobacterota > Desulfobacteria > Desulfobacterales > ETH-SRB1 > B13-G4. Next base: position 102,715 of record JAJSZT010000001.1, on the reverse strand, counting down.
TAAAGCAAGAAAATAAGACTGGTCTTTTTGCGGATCAATACCTTTAAAAAGGTGGTACCTGTTTTTTCTGTCTTTTATTACTCTGGCATAATGTCCTGTTGCAATATGAGTAGCTCCCATTTTGCGGACAAAATCCAGAACAGTCCCAAATTTAATTGAGGTATTGCATACCATGCATGGGTTGGGGGTTTTGCCGGCCTTATAGGTTTGTATAAAATTATCGATAACATTTTTTTTAAATTCAGCACTACAGTCGATAATTTCAATGCATATGCCAAGTTGTTCGGCTAATTTAGAGATATTTTGGCAAATGTAATCTTTTGTGCTTGAGGCGGTTGTTGCATATGAATTTGTTTCCGAATTTGCAAGATGTTTGATATTTTTATGATAACTGGGCCTGGTTTCATATCCGGTTATAAAATGGATACCAATGAGTTTAAGGCCCTGTTTTTTTAATAAATAGGCTGCTGTCAGAGAATCTACGCCGCCGCTTATCGCTATGGCCGTTAACCGTTTCATTCAAAAAAAGTGTTTTTTGTAGGGCGAACTTCCATTGCCCTGGGTGGGCAGGCGGGTACGCAAAGTTCACATACGCTGCATTTTTTTTGATCGAACACAACATTCATTTCGGGCCTTTGAATGGACAGAGCGCCGGTTGGGCAGACAGCAGTGCATGCTCCGCAATGCGTGCATTTTTTATTATCATGCTTTACTTCCTGGGATGCATTCTGAACGTTTACTCCTTCAGTCTTGAGATATTGTACACCTTCTCTGAAGTTTTTTCTGGTTCCGGATAGTTCAAGAACCATAACTCCCTCTTTTCTGGGCAGTACTGTGGCATTAAGGATATTAAAGGTAAGATCATAATCTTTAACGAGGTAACAGACTATAGGCTTTTGAACCATAGTTTTTGGAAAGCGAAGAATAAGTATTTTTGAGTACACAATCGGCCTCCGAGAATTGTTTTATCCGTAAAAGTTCACCACGGAACGACACGGAGTTTCACTGAAAATTGAAAACAATGAGTAAGTGTAACTACTCAGGTTCACAGTTCACGGTTCAAGGTTAGAGAGCGATAAAAATTGAACAAGGCAACCAACCGTGAACCTAACAACCTGAACAGTTACGATAATTCAGTGTAATTCCGTGAAAATCCGTGGTGAACTATTACGATAGTGCCTGAACGAAAATTGAGGAACTCAACCCAACCTACAAGAAATCGAGGTTTCCGTTCAGACAATAGATAAAAATTACTGTAATTGCTATTAGATAACATGTCAATATTATCAATTCTTAAAAAGGCAAATTCATCAAGTTTTATATGAAGACAATTTTTGAAAAGGGTTATCTATATACTGGAAAAAATAAGAGCATTGAGTGGGGCCGTATAAGAAATACTTCCCCAAAGGGTCTTATATTTGTTCCGCCACTGATAGGCGGCAAATTATCACAACAGGTAATTTCCTTTCGCTGGTTAATTCGCAAGAAATATGACCTTATCTCTTTTAACTTTTCCGGACATGGAGGCTCATCAGATAAATTTTCACTTAAATCTTCCAATCAGGATACCTTGCATATGCTTTTACATGTATGCAGGCTGAGCCAAAAAGAAAGTTTGCCTTTATACGGCATAGCTTCTTGTTATTCCGCGATACCCATCCTGTATGCGGCTCACAGCCTGGAGGAACCTTTTAAAAGACTGGTGCTAATAAATGCAATTTCAAAATTATGTCTTAAGTCAGTTATAAATTCTTTTTTTTCATATTACCGGGAGAAATTTTCGCCTCATAAAAGTCTTAAAAAAACAATAGAGGCGGTCAGCTATTACATGGACTTCCTGTTCCCGGGAATTGAAAAAAATGAGAATTATTTCGGTGTATTAGAACGGAGAAGAACCAGTCTGTTTAGAATTGTATCAGAATTATTTACCTGGGAGCCTTTGCGCGGTGTATGTTTGGATAAAACTCCTGTTTTATGTCTTTATGCTCGTAAAGATAGAATTTTGGAAATTTTTGATACTGGTTTCAAAGTAAATTATGAGAATGATATTAAACGATTATGCCCACAGGTCACCTTCCATTCTTTGGATGTAGATCATTATTTTTCGCAGCCAATTGCACGAAATGAAGCATTAAAATTAATTATTTCATTTTTTTAATTTTTCAAAATACTATTCCTGCATATCCTACAAAACTGTCACTCGGCCTTTTGTCATAACTTGTCGCATAAACTATAGCATCTGCATGATCAGCACCGAGCTGTTTTGCGGCAGCAATTGCTGCTGCAGCAGCCCCGGAACAGCAAGCATTCTGGTGTTTTAAGGCTTCACTTATAACTTTGTTCGGGTCCATTTCGAGCATAATTTCAATTATTCTTTTATCATTGACCTTGCGCACCCAGTCAACCGCTGAATGACCGGTTCCTTCGGGCATAAAACCATAGTTTAAACCATAATGTGTGAGGTCGGTTGATCCAATGACTTTAATATTCAGGCCCAGCTTGGTTGAAATATCTGCAGCCGCTCTTCCTATTTCAAGGGATTTTTTTGCAGGAGGTACACCTACAGGTACAATTTTAACATCTCCAAACAAGTATTTTATAAAAGGAAGCTGGAGTTCTATTGTATTGTCTTCTGTAAAATATTCAGGGGTTTCGACGTTGAAGTTAAATCTTTTAACGAGTTCTCCTGCAATCTCTTTTTCTATTTGAATATCACCAAAAGGAGTTTCCCATATTCCTTCTTTCATAATGTAGCAAGGAGATTCAGGCCCCAGATGCATTCCAAAAATTACAAAAACATCCGGATCAGCTCCTTTTTTAAGACAATTTATTACATTGCAGGCAATACTGCCTGAATAATACCACCCTGCATGGGGTACGATCCCTCCTGTTAATTTATTTTTTGATGAAGGGCTAACAGTGGCATCATTAAGAAAATTGTTTATTTCTCTTTCGCATTCTGAAGCGCTTTCCGGATACCAGCTTCCAGCAAGCATAGCTTTCCGTACTTTCATGTATTTTACCTCCTTTCCTTCAAAAAAAGTCCCTGCTCAGAAGCCACTCCCAGAGGGGGACGAATCTTGTACTGTCCAGTTTTTTATCACTGTCTCTGGTCACCAGAAACAGCTCGTCCGCTTTGAGGCTGGAGTCCTTCAGCTGGTAGTCCCTACAAAACAATGCGGGTCAATAATTTCAACAAGTTACATATTATAGCTTCTGGCAGCACATGGTGAAAAATCAGGTGTTTACAAAGCAAAACATGGCGGTATTTCCAAACCTGCACTGTTTTGTAGGGACTACCCAAGTTTGGCAAATGCTACAGGCGTCCGACCCTGCTTGTTAGAGTGTATGCGATTGTTATGTGTCTTGATGAAGCAGAGTGCTTTTTTGATACAAAAGCTCTGGATCCAAATCCAAATGATTTGACCACTTAATTGTATCGAAGCTAACTGTTACCGAATTAAATAAGGAAACATCTTTTAATTCTGAAAATTTCCCTAAATCCAAATATGGGGAAACATCAAATACTTTCTCCTCATCATTTTCGAACTTTAAAAGCAATTTGTATCCATCAAGCGGCTTTACACTTTTAACTGATAAATACATGAATTCCTCCCTTCTTATCTCAGAGGGTCAATTTTAAATGGCAACTCGCCTTTTGAAGATAACTCCCAATCCGCTATCAGTTCTTCTTTGTGAATTTCAGTCCATGCCAAAACAAGTTTAGCTTGCTTCCGTGGTAATTTCCCTTCCGTTATTTCACATGCCTGAATATCTATGACAGCTTTAAAGTCTTGGTAGTACGCATGGATATGTGGAGGATTGTGCTCACCCGGGAAGCAATACATTCGGATTATGATTCCGTAAAACATAGAAATAGTAGGCATTGTATCTCCTTCCTTATGATTATTTGCACATAACCATTGATTGACAAGCAAATTTGCTTTGCCTTATTATCCTAATATCGTGACATCATATTTGAAAAGTGTATAATATGTCAACATTTCAAAAAAACAGGAAATTGTTAGATGAAGTTCGGGATGTGATGCGACGCATCACTACTCAATCCATACAGAACGAACGTATTGCGACTGGATTAAACGATATATACGGTACCACAGCATGACGAATCGGCAGGATTTAACTTTGTTAGGCCACAAGGATGTTGCAACACCCATGTGTTGAAACAAGGAGGACATGGTGTCTTGAGTCCTCTTGATGATCTGGATGTCTGATGATTACCCAAAATACTTAATTTAAATTGCAGGTCGAGTAAAAAATTAAGGGGCAGTATATTTACCACCCCTTAATTCATTTAGTATCATGCAGCCTCACAGCACTGCGGCTCAATTAAGATGATGCGGAAGGTTTCTTTTCCAATTCCTCAATTCGTTTATTGATAGCATCCAATGATTTTCGCATGTAATTGGCGTCAGCCTTTAGCGTGTCTATCTCATCTGATGCGCCCGCCGGATAGGCCGGGCCAACAGCAGGCGGATACCATTCGTAACCTCTGCCAAAACCGCGTCCCAAACCCCGGTTGGGGCCGAATCCACCTCGAAATCCGCGTCTTAGCCCTAAACCTCTACCATAGCTAAAGCCTTCAGTGAACCTGGGATTGTATCCCGCATTTGCAGGATTACAAAGGCCCCTGGCTCCGCCGGTCATGGGGCCGGCACCCATCGGACCTGTTTGATCAAATCCTGGCATAGTATTACCTCCTCAATGTAATTTTGTTTTGGATTGAATGATTACCGTTTACCGTCTGTTACCGCGGCCTTGTCCCGCTCCTCTGCCTTTTCCCTGACCTCGGCCGGCTCCCCTGCCTGCTCTCTGTCCCCTGCCGGTTTCCATACCGCCTTGACTCTGTGGTGCAGGGTTTCCGCCCTTAGGACCACATTTCCCTAGGCCTTGTCCCGTCTTCGGGCCCTGGCCCTGGGGGCCTGTTCTATCTCTTTGTGGCATATCGCTCACCTCCTTCCATGCCCTCTTCCGCCTCTTCTGCGTCGACGCCCGCCCATGCCGCGAAATTCATATGCACCGCCCCCGATTTTCAGGGCTTTTCCGGTAACCAGGGCTTCTGCTACGATGCTGCGGCCATTGGCAAGAATTCGGCCGTAGGTATGCCGGGATACCTCCATCATATTTGCGGCCCTTTCCTGATCCAGGTGTTCAAAATCGCTTAGCCTAATAGATTCCAGTTCTTCCACGGACATAAAAATCTCGCCGGTAACGGTCACTCCCTGAGGAACAAAAGCAGCGATGGCCGGATAGGCGGATACAAATCTGGGCTTTTTGGGTCGGGGCATTGAATATTCTCTCCTATTACGCTCATTTGAGCATAATATAAAGCTTACATTGACTGCTGTCAATGAAAAATATGCTCATAAGATCAAAATAATTTTCATAATTAACATCAACGACCGGTCACCGGGTTCAAAGCTCAAACCTGTATAGCTGACAGCAAGCACGGCATCATAGAAAACTATTCAGAATACAAAATAAATTCGTAAGCGTTCACGGAAAATAGAAATTGGAAATTTGGCCTTCATGCTTTTGTGCTGTTGATGAACGCATTCAATTCAGCGGGAGTGTGCCGACCATACCCTTCCGCTATATTTGCAGCTATGCTGTCGGATGATCGTATTATCCGATAGCCCACGGTGTTCTGAACCTTTTTGTTCCATTTATCAAAGTCATGCCAGACCATATCTGATAACTCTTCTGCAAGTTTGTAGACATCCAACTCGTAAACTCGTTTCATCTCTCCCCAATTTCTACTTTCCAATTTCAAGTTTCAAGCCGTGAACGGTTACATAAATTCTTATAAGAAATTTATATTGTTTGTTAACTCTGAAACATTTGTTATAGATATAAATTAATCTGTTTATCAGTATTTGATGGCTTTATAAATGGAGATTTAAGAGATGGTGCTTGCCTGTGTGTTATTTGTTATCGGATTGTTGATGCTTTACTATGGAGCGGAGTGGCTTGTAAAAGGAGCGTCCAGTCTCGCGCGAAGCCTTGGTTTAACGCCACTGGTTATAGGCTTGACGGTAGTTGCATTCGGCACTTCGGCACCAGAGCTTGTTGTAAGTATTATTTCGTCTTTTCAAAAAAAGAGCATGATAGCCGTTGGCAATGTTGTTGGAAGCAATATTTGTAACATAGCTCTTGTCCTCGGTCTGGCGTCTTTATTTATGCCCATTAAAAGTAATGAATCCGTTGTTAAGCGGGATATCCCTATTATGCTCGGAATATCTTTATATCTCATGCTGATTTCTCTCAATTCTACAATAGGAAGGCTTGAGGGGGTTACTCTGTTAGGCGGAATAATCATTTATGTCTGTTTGAACTATTATTATGCGGTAAAAGGAACTAAACAAGCATCAAGCAGAGAGAAATTTAGTAAAGAGCTTGCAGCAGAGGACGTTGAACACATTCCTTCCAGGGCGAGGCAAATTGCCTTGATTGTAGCGGGGATCCTATTCGTAGTTGCAGGTGCACAGATACTCATAGATTCAGCAGTAAAAATTATGCATACATTTGGCATAAGCGAAAAGTTTATTGGACTTACAGTTGTAGCATTAGGAACTTCGCTGCCTGAACTTGCCACTTCCGTTGTAGCGGCAATAAAAAAGGAGATGGATATCAGCATCGGCAATCTGGTGGGAAGCAATGTTTTCAACATACTCGGGGTGCTTGGGGCAGCCTCTCTGGTTAGACCTGTTTTGATTCCAGGTGGTTTTATTCAGAGCGGTTTACTAATTGATTACCTGGTTATGCTGTTTATTAGTTTTCTTCCCTGGGTAATGATGAGAAAAACAAACACAGTTATGAGAAGAGACGGAGTTGTTCTTTTATTCTGCTATGTTGGATATATAATCTATCTTACAGGTAAGGCATTGTAACTGCTCAGGTATTTAGGCTGAAGGTAGAAGGCTGAAGACTGAAGGTGGAAGGCTGTACGGTATCATGGAATCTTTGGGATAAGGACAGAAATTGCAGGGCCAAATATGGCCCTGCAATTAAATGTATATGATGTTAATTGGTTTAATGTTCCAGCCTCAGGCCCCATCCTTCAAACATGAAAAGAATGGCAAAACCATACCACAGCGTGTAACATACATAAAAGACTAGAGAAAATATAACGATTCCCATTTTGTCGGTAATTTTTTGTGGTTCAATTGTATAGTAGTTATAAGAAGTTTCAACAACCTTCTTTATAACCAATGCAACTACTTTGGCTTCTTTGAACAGCTTCTGCTTTTTCAAGTCTTTATCTGCTGCCTTTAGAGCCGTATGCCAGTTATAAAGAACCTGTCTCTCATTGTAGCCATATTTGTTTGAGACCGTTGCTCCGTCATTATTATACATGCTCTTTGAATCTTCTAGACAGTTTGTAAGGATATTGCCGAGATCGCCGGATACATTTAGCTGGGCTCCTGATACTTCCGCTGTTGCTCCAGCATTTGTAAACAGCATGGCTGTCTGTTGCGCCTGGTTTTCGTCCGCCATTTTCAGGGCCATGTTTACAGTATTCCCCTTAAACGTATCTGTTTCTTTTTTTACCTTAGGGATATAGTTGGCTGAACCTTTGGAAATGGAGTTATACAGATCATCCAGATATTCCATGCCGTTCTGTCCATTAAAGACAGGTGAAAATATTATAAACAAGATAACAAAAAAACCCACCAATAATCCAAAACCCCCGTAAAATTCTTTTTTATTAGCAATCATAATTACACCTCCTCTCCCTTAAGTTTTGGAATGTTGGTCAGAAACGTTCCAATTACCCAGACTGAAAATACACCTATTACAATGAAGAATGCCCAGACACCTATACTTTCAAGTACGCTTGCGGTTCCCGGGTCTATTTTAATAACATCCATTGCATTCAGTTTTGCGGGCAGGGCAAAGATACGGTTAATGAAACCAGCCAAAACTGCCATTGCATAAAAGCCTCTGATCGTGATGCCAGGAACGACCTTTGTTACCAGTGCACCTATCTGGATTCCCAGAAGGGAGCCAAGGAGCATGCCCATAGCGAGCGTATAAAAGATAAAGCCGTAAATAGCATACTGGCTTATTGATGCATAACCTGCTGTGAAAACGATCTGAAAGATATCGGTTCCAACTGTGGTCATTGATGAAACGCCAAGAACATAAACGAATATGGGGAACGTCAAAAATCCTCCGCCAACACCCATAATACCTGCAGCAAGTCCTACAAGCGCGCCGCTGAGTACTAAAAATACCCATGAAATGCCTCTGCCTCCCGGTACAAGATCAAAATCAAATTTGACCAAAGGAGGTATTTTCACGGCCTGAAGTTTTTTAGGAAGGCCGCCCATATCAGCGCCTTCGCTTTTTCCGCCATGTGCACCCTCATCTGCTGCACCAGGGGCCTTTCTGGCCTTAAGAAAGTCTATCAAAGAATAAATACCCAGAAAACCCAGCATAAGTGAATAGACAGTTGTGATAAAGGCATCGCTGAGTACAGGGTTAATTTCGTAAAGTACGCGGTTAAGAACTCCGCCGGCCGTGGCTCCTATGATGGCACCTATAAGGAAGACTATGGCCAAAGGTACTGATACGTTTCCCAACTTCCTGTGAATTACGCTTCCCATTATCGCCTTGGCAAAGATGTGAAAGAGATCGGTTCCAACTGCAAGGATACCTTTGATCCCTGCGCTCATCAGGGCTGGAGCGATGATAAAACCACCACCAGCACCGATACAGCCGGTAATCAGGCCCGCACCCATTCCAATAAGGATTGATACGATAAAGATGCCTGTACTGTAAAAAGCCGGGCTGTAAGCCTTTTTCCCGCCAAGCAGTTCAGGAAGGGCTCCGCCCACCTGATCAGCAAATGCAATACTTCCCAATATAACGGGAATGGTAAGCAGGCCCAGTATAAGAAGCCGCTTTCTGTCACCAAGTATTGTATTGGAAACATTAAGCTCCCATTTTGCATGGGCTCTTGCGCCCATCATCATAAAACTGCCCAATTGTTTAAAGAAATTCATAGCAATATTTCTCCTTTTCCGCTGGTTTTACCTAAGTTGAGCGATTTTTTGCAAAGAAATGCGCAAGAGATTGGTACAGGTCGAGTAAAAAATCGTTCAATTTAGGTTTTTATAATTATGTTCAATGTCAGTTAGTTATTCAAAATGATGAATTCAATAATTTAACCCCCCCTCCCTTCTTTATTGGTAGCTACTCAGGTGTTTAGACTGAAGGCTGTAGGCTGAAGGAAACAGACTTCAGCCTAACCAACCTGAGTAATTACAAAATATGCTTATTGCTCTATTATAATTTTACGTCCATGTCTGATAATAATCTTTGCTGCTTTTTTTTTCAGGTCGTCTTCTAATCCAATTACTTTAAACGCATCTTTAAGCTTTATCATGCCGAGGATTTTATCTTTGCTTGTCACGGCAATGCGGTCGAGGTCATTTTTAAGCATGACTTCAATTGCATCTGTAATCTTGTCCTCTACAGAAACAGATGGTCTGGTAGAAAGATTTTCATCCATGAGGAGAGTAATATCTTTAACCTTGAGTTTTTCCATTATATTCCTGTTTTGAAATTGATTACACCTGAAGCTCATTGCCCAGCTTATTTGTTTTATAAAGCTAAAGCATTACAGTAGTAAGATATCAGATGATTTAGAAGCAATACAGGTGCCAAAAAATCAGACGGCGGGAATAAAATCTTAATTATCTGTAATAATTATTAATTGCTTATCAATTTTATTAATTGTGTTTGGATTTTAATTTTTTTGTAAACTATCAGGTTACAGTAATTGGTGTGCAGGGATGAAGATTTGACAGATAGATTATGAAATATCAATAAGTTAGGGTGGTGAAATAATTAGTTTACAGGTGGATAGACTAAAGACCAAAGGTTGAAGCTTCCTTCAGCCTTCAGCCTATCCACCTATTTTACTATTTTACTTAAATATTTCAGCGTTAATATTTTCTTCTTTTATGAGTCTGTGGAGATATTGTCTTTGCAGGTCAGCCTGCTCGGCAGCCCTGGAAATATTACCCTTATTTTGTTGAAGGATCCAATTAATATATTTGTTATGAAAAGCCTTTATAACTATTTCCTTTGCCTCTTTAAATGGAAGTGTATAAATGTTGTGATCAAAAACAGGCGAAGTATGCGCTACAGGTTCTTGTGGCAGGATATCTGAGATTTTAATAGTATCGGATTGGCAGAGGATAACTCCGCGCTCAATACAGTTTTCCAGTTCCCTGATATTTCCGGGCCAGCTTTTAGACATTAGTGCTGATATTGCCTCAGGCTCGATACCACTTATTTTTTTATCGTTTAAAGAATTGAATTTTTTGAGAAAATGGTGTGCTAAAATTGGGATGTCTTCTTTTCTTTCCCTTAAGGGTGGCAGGTGTAAATTGATAACATTAAGCCTGTAAAAAAGATCTTCTCGAAATTGTTTTGCTTCTATCAGCTTTTTAAGATCATGGTTGGTTGCAACTACAAAACGGATATCTGCTTGTTTTGTTGTTAGACCTCCGACCGGCTTGTATTCCCCTTCTTGCAGGAGCCGAAGCAATTTAGCCTGCATGGCCATGTTCAGATCTCCTATTTCGTCTAAGAAGAGAGTGCCCTGGTCCGCTTCTTCAACTATTCCTCTCTTATCTTTCCATGCTCCTGTAAATGAACCCTTGATGTGCCCAAAAAGCTCGCTTTCTATTATTTGTTCAGGCATGGCAGTACAGTTTACTGTTATGAAAGGCTTGTCTTTGCGATGGCTTGAATAATGAACAGCTCTTGCCGCCAGTTCTTTACCGGTACCGCTTTCTCCGCTTATAAGAATCGTAGCTGTTGATTTGGCCACCTGATCGATCATTTTTATAATTGACATAATAGGGGGGCTGGAACCAATAATAGGAAGAAATCCTTTTTTCTGCTGGAGGGAATTTCTCAGAGTTATATTTTCTTGTGTGAGCTTTTGCCATTCCATGGCCTTATCAATTGTTATAAGTATCCGTTCTTTACGAAAGGGTTTGGATATATAGTCAAAAGCCCCTTTTCTGGTTGCTTCTACAGCGGTTTCAATGGTGGCATATGCTGTCATAATTACCACAATAGCAGAGGACTGAATATTTTTTACCATATCAAGGATGGCTATCCCATCCATTTTCGGCATTTTCAAATCAGTTATTATGATATCAAATTGCTGTTTTCTCAACAGTTCTACGACCTTCAAAGGATCGTATTCTGTTTCAACAATATGGTTGGTTTTTTCTTCAATTATTCTTTTTAAAAGGACAAGCATATCCTTTTCATCGTCAACTATTAAAATCCTTCCATCCATAATTAGTTCCTAACTCAATCCCTAATCCTGAGTGTGATTTTAAAAGTAGTTCCTTGGGGGTTGTTGCCGGAGTTAGCTGTATTGCTCTCACAGGAAATGGTTCCCTCATATTTACTTATAATTCCATGAGTTACAGAGAGACCCAAACCCGTGCCTTCCCCTTCACTCTTTGTCGTAAAAAATGGATCAAAAATTTTATCCATGTATTCAGGCGGGATACCATGTCCATTATCGCGAACAATTACAACAACCTTTTCATTATTAGCATCAAGAACTGAACTTATCCACAAGACACCTCCATTTTTCATTGCAGCCGTTGCGTTATTGACCAGGTTCAGTATTACCTGCTGCATTTGTCGTAAATCACCTTTAACTTCAGGAAGATCAGGCGCGAGACTCAATCGAAGCTCAATATCGTTCATGTCCAATGAGTGTTTAACCACGTCCATGATATTTCTGATAGATTCATTGATATCACAGTGTTCGTAAATGCCCTCTCCATGACGGGCAAATCTCAGCAGGTTTTCCACTACTGCCTTGCAATGAAGGCCTTGGCGTTCAATTGTTTTCAGGTCTTGATAACCCTGACTGTTTTTTTCACATTTTTCCAGAAGAAGATCGGTAAAACCCAGGATAATACCAAGCGGGTTGTTGATCTCGTGTGCAACTCCCGCAGCTAAGGTTCCCATTGAAGCAAGTTTTTCAGTATTAATAAGCTGGTTTTCCAGCTTCTTGCTTTCTGTAATATCTCTGGCAATGCACAGAACCGAGATTACATTGCCTTTCTCGTCCTTGCGTGGCATAAAGTTAGCACTGAGCCATATCTGATATTCCCCTCTGGCTATCATAAACTCATCCCGCATGCTTTTTCCAAACTGGAACACCGATTTGATAAGCTTGAGTTGTTCTCCGGCAACTTCTTGTGAAAAAAAATCTGAAAGCGACCGGCCTATAAATTGCGAAGGGACTCCTCCAAAAAAAGCAGCGGTAAAACTGTTGAGAGATCGAAAGCGTCCGGAGCGATCTACTGTAAAGATAAAGTCTTCAGCGCTTTCCACCAAAATCCGATATCTCTCCTTAGATCGTTTGATTTCTTTCGATTGGTCTGAAATTTGATTTTGAAGGCTGCGAAAGCGCCATCGGCCATAACATAAACAGCCTCCTATTCCTAAAAGTAAAGTAAAAATGCCAAGACTTTGAAGCCAAACAAAGCTATTTGGCCCGGCATAGGGTGATCTCATGCCTGTCATCAGTGTCAGAACAAAACAGAAAAAACTGATACTCCAGACAATTATCAGAGCAACTCTGGTGAGTTTAAGAGACCTTTGCAAAACGCCCCCTTTTGCCCAATTTCGGCGTCAGTCTCAAATTTTAAGCCTCAAAATACTCAATGTATTCCTGCATTTAAAATTTTCGCCTTCCTTGAACTTGAACAAAATTGAACATTTTTCAAAGGTCTCTTTAAGTCGGTTTTGGAGATTCATTTGGGGTCATCTTTATGAGTAATAGTTCACCGCCCGCTTCGCTCAAGACGCAGAGGACGCAGAGGTTGTTTTTTATTGCTTTCCGTTGAGAGGACGGAAAACAATAAGAACCAGCCCCTTTGGGGCATTCCGTAGCACCTCGTAATGGTAAGGCAATGAACAATAGAGCATTAAAGTTAAATTGTTGTGCAGCAAAGCTGCTGAGTAGTTTTCCTTTGCCGTCCTCTCAACGGCAAAGGAAAAATTATCTTCCCTCTGCGCCCTCTGCGTCTCTGCGGTGAGCCATTACAATTTTGCCACATAGGGCTGAACTGTTACGACTCTTTCCGAAATTATAATCGGAAATAGCTTTAATGCAAGAAAAAGATCGAGTCATGAGAAAAATCGTTTTTTGTGGAAAGATTGCCGGTTTTGCCTGTTGCAAGGTTATGCCGGGGTGTTGTATAGTAATTTTTTTGTGAATCCCTAAGATACGGAGATGCCGTTGTTTAAGACTATGATTGAAGAGGCGCGCCTTCCCCTGTTGATCGCAGACAGCAAAGGCCGGATAATTTTTGCCAACAAATGGTTGGAAAAGTTTATGGGGTATACCCGGCGGGAATTTTTGAAGAGCAACCTGCGAGATCTGTGCGCGCCTTATGAACAAGACCGATATATTTTCTCGTGTTTGCCTGATATCAAAAGAACAACCGAGGTTGATATTGATCTTCAGCAAAAAAATGATGAGATATTTACGGCAAATGTCTCTTTTGCCCCCTTTCGTTACCGGCAGGCACCGCATCTCCTTATAATTGTAAGGGATGTAACCTCCAGGCGGATCCGGGAAGTAAAAACACGGGAAGATGAGGAGCGATACCGCAGGCTGCTTGTAGAGCGAAATATGTTGCAGGATCAGCTTCATCGATCCAGCAAGGTTGCGTTCATGGGTGAGCTGGCCGCGGGCATTGCTCACGAAATCAACAATCCCCTTGGCATTATCCTCGGGTTTGTCCAGGATATGTTAGATGAGATTCCTTTGAATGATCCTTTGAATGAACCGATCAAAATTATCGAAAAAGAGACAGCCAGGTGTGTAGACGTGGTAAAAAACCTTTTGGACTTTGCCAGGTTAAAGCCCCCTGAGAGAATTTCTGTGGACATCGTTGAACTTCTTGAAGGTTCAATTGTATTACTGACCCCAAGAATCAAGAAAAATAAGGTGAGTATCAAAAGGGATTTTGAAATGGAACTTCCCACCATCAAGGTTGATCCGCAGCTTATCCAGCAAGTTTTTCTTAATATTATGATTAATGCTATTCAAGCAATGCCTGACGCAGGTGTTCTTGCCTTTGGTATTAGTCTTGTACACAAAGAGCAGTTACTGGAACCCGGCGATTGGATTCGGATCAGCATATCAGATACAGGTAACGGGATATCCGAAAACACTCTTCATCGTGTCTTTGATCCCTTTTTTACTACCAAGGGGAGCAAGGGGACAGGATTGGGTCTCTCTGTTTGTCAGCGTATCATGGAAGACCACAAAGGAAAAATTGAAATAGAGAATCGAAAGGAGGCAGGAACTATATGCAGCCTTTATTTTCCGATAAAAGATTGAGGTGGATACGGTGTTGGCAAAGATTTTAGTGGTGGATGATGAGCAACACATGCTCAAGCTGTTTGAAAAAATTCTCACAAGGCAAGGCCATGAGGTGCGAACCGCGGCCAGTGGAACCGAGGCAATCAGTCTATTGGAAAAGAATGACTTTGATCTAATATTTTCTGATCTTTTGATGCCTGAGCTTGGCGGCATGGACCTGTTAAAGGAGGTAAAAGCCGGATATTCGGACATTCCTTTTATTGTAATCACGGCCTATGGCACTATCGAATCTGCGGTTGAGGCTATGAAGACAGGTGCATTCGACTATCTGACCAAGCCCTTCCGCAAAGATGATATTCTTCTGGTAACGGGCAAGGCCTTAAAATATTGCGAACTTCGTAATGAGGTCAAACGACTCCGCGAAAAGCTGAAAGACAAAGATGGAGTTAAAAAGATTATTGGAAAGAGCAAAGCCATGCGGGATGTGTTGAAACTCGTTGCCAGGGTGGCAGACAGCCAGGCGACAGTCCTGATCCAGGGAGAAAGCGGTACCGGCAAGGAGTTGATCGCCCGGCTTATCCACGACCTGAGCGGCCGGAGAGACAAACCTTTTATTGCTGTGGATTGCGGTGTTTTCCCGGAACATCTTTTGCAAAGTGAACTCTTCGGCCATGTCAAGGGGGCCTTTACCGGAGCGGTTAAAGATAAAAAAGGGCTGTTTATTGCGGCAGATAAGGGCACGCTTTTCCTGGATGAAATCGGGACCATCTCTCAAGCCATGCAGTTGAATCTGCTCCGTGTGCTTCAGGAAAAAGAGGTAAGACCGGTAGGCAGTGTTACGAGTATTAAAGGAGATGTGCGGGTGGTAGCAGCCACAAGCATAGACCTTGAGGAGGCCATGCATGAGGGGAAATTCCGAAGGGATCTTTACTACCGGCTGGCTGTGGTCACCGTCGATCTGCCTCCGTTGAGGGAAAGAAGGTCTGATATCACTATGCTGGCATATCACTTTATGCGAAAATATGCTGCGATTTATGACAAAAAACTTTCCGATATCACGCCGGATGCCATGCATGCCATTATGCAAAATCCGTGGCCTGGAAATGTCAGAGAGCTTGAAAACGTCATGGAACGTGCGGTACTTCTAAGCGCTGGCCCACTTATTGATGAAGCTTCGCTGCCATTGCCTGTCAGGCAAATGATGCCCTATAAAACCAAGCAGTTGGAACCGTTCAAAACCGTAATCAAGGCCGCTGGCCGGGAGGCGGAAAAGAAAGCTATATTAAAGGCATTGGAGGAGACAAGCGGCAATAAGACAAGGGCCGCCAGGATTCTTGGAATAAGTCGAAGTTCATTATATAATAAAATATGCGCTCTTGGAATTGGGAAAGCATAAAAGGATACCAGTCATCATTATGAAACAATCATTGCTTGTCCATGAATCTCCCTCAATCGTCCGTACAGTTACATCTTTCCTTGAAGTCGGCGGGTATGAGGTTACATGCGTGAAGCATGGTAAAGCCGCTCTACAAAACGTGACAGGGCTGAAATATGATATTCTTGTCACAGGCTTAAACATCCCGAAGATGAACGGCCTGGAATTGATAGAAAATATCAGGATTCGAAATAATTGTGTTCCCATTGTAATTTTGTCCAACACAGAAAGTGTTGAGACAGCGGTTGAGGCGATGCGGATCGGAGCGGATGATTTTGTCGCTGAAAAGACAGAGAATCTTGGGAAAGCGCTTCTTTTTGTTATTGAAAGAGCCATACAATTGAAAAGAGCTGAAAGACGCCTGCAGATATACGAATCTAATCTTCCGATATGCATGCATTGCAAGAAAATACGTTATGAGAGAGAACACAATAAGTGTGCATGGGTTTCTATTGAAGAGTATTTCAACCAAAAAATGTCGGGAGTAGATTTTTCTCACGGAATATGTCCCGAATGCATCAAGAAATATCATTCTGATGCTGAGTAACATGTCTTGATGAACGAGCATATTTGGACAGTGTCCAAATAAATAGACACCGTCCAAATCGTATACGGAAAAACACACCTCCCCACTACCGTGCCGACCTGACTCATAAAATCATAATTTATCACTAATACAATAAGTTATCATTTCACCATCGCCAATACACCTTCGCTGGCATACTTCCTGCTACACCTATAAACAAGATAAGTGCCTGGTTCAGGTTGTTGACTAATTAGTGCCTGAACGAAAACCCCTGTTTCCGAGCGGTCATTGCGAGGAGTGAGGAACGAACGACGAAGCAATCCCCTTGTTTCATGGAGATTGCTTCGGTCGTACCTCCCTCGCAATGACAGGAAAAACGTAATTCAGGAGGTTTTCGTTCAGGCACTAATTACATATCTGGTAACGGTTGTCTCTTTTCAGCTTTCATCACCCTGGACAAAATTAAACGTTTTAAAACTGCCTCATTCGGAAAAGGCTCATGACGCACAAGATCTTAGTTGTTGATGATGAGGAGAACATGCAGGTGCTCTTAAAACGCGTGCTGGGCAAAGCGGGTTACGATGTTGAGTGCGCAGGCTCAGGAGCGGCGGCGCTTCGACTTGCCGCAGACAGGCCCTTTGACCTGGCTGTCGTCGATGTTTGCATGCCGGAGATGGACGGAATTGAGGTGCTGGAAAAGCTCAAGGGCATTAACAGGCAAATACCGGTGATTATGATATCAGCCTATCCCGCGTGGGGTAAAAAACAGATCGCAGAGCGCATGGGCTGCACGGATTATTTGTCAAAGCCGGTGGATATGAAATACTTAAAGGAGCTTATCAAGAAAGAACTCGGAAAGGAGGTGATATAGTGGAAAGCGTCAGGACAATGGGAAACGAGGGCCTGCCCAGACAAACGGGTGATGTCCAGAGAAATACCATGTACAGTAAAAAAGAACATGTGCAAAAAAGGCCGCTGGGAATTACGCTGCTGGGTATTTTTATGCTGGCCGGCGGTTTGTTCTGTATATGTGCGGGTCTTTCGGAGACTCCGGCCGGGATTTTAGGAATGGCAGTTTCAGGAACACCGGCAGTTGTAATCCATTTTCTCCATGCCGGAATCAGTTGCTATATATTTACCGGGTTCCTGAAATTAAGGAGAAACGCATGGATTGTGTACATGATATTTTTTGCCTTTGGTATTACAAATAACCTGATAACAATGATGTCGTCAGTCTCGGTCAACCAGTTGGCAACTGTCATGCTCATGTGTGTGTTCGGATATTATGTTCATGGCAAAAAAGAGTTATTTGTTAATTAATGTCCCGCCTTTTCCCGAGAGGCGAGGATAAAAAAATTAATAATACCCAAGATAAGCTATTAGCTCTTAGCAATTAGCTGTTAGCTCTTATTATTTCAGGTGGTTACCAGCGATTCGATTTTCACCCATTGGGTGAAATGTCGATATCTATCAATATATTGAAATTATTGTGCTAACTGCTAAAAGCTAACTGCTAAAAGCTCAATTTAGATAAGGAGGGAAAGATAAAATGGAACATGGAGCTGCAGTATCATCAGTAAATCACAAGCCTTTTTCATGGCCGTGGTGGAAAGGATCACCCGGGCAGATACCAATTGTCATACTCGGTCTTATGATCTTTTTTGTTACGCTCGTTTACATAGTTCCCACGCCCCAGAGCATGATAGATCTCGTGCAGCAGGAGAACGTCAAGGGTGCCAAGTATAAGCCGGGCACCAGCAATTTCGTGGATTCGTACAACAAGCTTACGCACAAAAATTATACCCCGGAAGAAGTGGCCCATAAGATGATGCTGTGCGTGGCCATGCTTTTCAGCATTGCTCTTCTCTGGGGCACGGAGGCGGTCTCTCTGGGGGCAACCAACATCCTGGTCGGGGTTATTATGTATGTTTATATGATTTTGCCTATCAATGAGATATCAAAAGCCTACATGAAGGATGCGGTATTCTTTATCCTGGGCGTGCTTATTCTGGCCGCTGCAGTGGGCGTAACAGGTCTTGACAGGAGAATCGGCAATATCCTTCTGGGCAAGATCAAGGGGTTGAAGGGTTTTTGTTTTATCTTCTTTCCGGTTCTGGCCGTAATTTCCGGTTTTCTTTCAGAACATGCCCTGGTTGCCCTTTTGTGTCCGATCCTTGCCCTTGTATATCTTGCCGGGGAAAAAGCAGGCTGCAATAAGAAACAGCTTCATGCTCTGGCCTGCACCTTGTTTTTAGGGATATGTTTTGCCGCGAACGTAGGCGGCTCAGGATCACCTGCTGTTGGCGGCCGTGCAGCTATTATGGTTGGTTATTTTAGCGATTATGGCCTGCCCATGAGCTTTGGCCAGTGGATGATGTACGGCCTGCCTGTGGTCCCGTTTCTTGCTCTGGCCTGTGGTTTGTGGATATATATGGCCGTGGCTCGCAAGACCGGCCCCGCCCTCAAGATGGATGTGGGCGCTGTGATGAAAAAAGGCGTTGAGGGCATAGGCCCTTTGCGGGGAAAAGAGCTTACAATGGCTATTCTGTTTGCTGCCCAGATTGTTCTCTGGATGGCTGCCAGCGCGGTGATCGGCCTTGGCGGTGCTACTATTTTAATTGTATTTTTAATCCTTGTAACAAAGTTGATGACATGGGAAGATGTCCAGCAAAGGGTGCGCTTTGATGTTGTAGGTCTCTATGCGGGAGCCTGCGCCATGGGTGTTGCCCTGAAATACACGGGAGCCGGTGTGTGGATAGCCCAGAACTTTGTGAACCTGCTGCCGGAGGCTTTCCATACAGGCATGGGTATCGTGGTGGCATCAAGCCTGATCACTACTATTGTGACCAATTTCATGAGTGACGGCGCGGCAGTCGGTGCCCTTGGTCCTGTGGTGCTTCCCATGGCGGAAATAGGAGGGGTACATTTGTGGAAGGTGGGGCTTGCATGCTCATTCGGGTCTTCCTATGCTCACGCTATGATCGTCGGCACCGTAAACAACGCTATTGCCTACGGGATGGCAAAACATCCGGAGACAGGAGAGCAGCTTCTCGCTCCCATTGACTTTGTCCGCATTGGTATTCCCTTTGTATTTATATCAATGGCGATTCTCTGGATAGTGGCCTTCTTCGGATACTGGCAGATCCTGCCCTGGCCCGCGATTACCGGTTAAATGATAAGTGCCGGACAAGAGGAAATAAACAGGTGGCAAGAAAAGAAAAAACAAAAAGCGCTAATGTATATTGGATGATGATAATCTGCCTGGGGTGCTTTTTGTTGAGTTTTGATACCTCTGCCCTTAAGGCGGCCGGAGAAAGTATCTATAAGGATGATACTGCCCATTTTTCTATTGCCATACCTGCTGGGTTTCAAGAGATATCACAAGGGTGGCTTCCTGCCGGCGTCCTTGATCCAAAGCGTTGCAAGTTGTGCAAAGACGCCCTGAAAGAGTATAATAAGATATTTATCTATTTGGATGTTTTAAGTCCGGATATTTTAAGCCAAAGGACAAAGAGCCTTGTTCTCCTGGGTATCAAGACCTATAAGCATAAAAAAAAGCGCTTCAAGGTTTTCACGGATTATCTTACGATAGATGAATTTTTTGATGCCAAAGTGACCAAAAAATTTGGAGAACTCATAAAAAAGAAACTTGGCGAAAAAGGAGCTGAAGATGTCATCGTAGGAGAGCCGGTTTACGATAAGGAGAACAATGGTTTTGGTTTTATCTGCACCTACAGACTTTCCGGTGGCGACAAGGCAAAAGAATTTCACAGGGTATTTTTGGGAGGAACCCATCTGGTCTACCTTGATCTTAATCTTTATGCCATAGATAACACAGCCCCACACGAAAGCCTGTTTCAGCAAATGGTCGCTTCTTTGTCATTTGAGGATGGTTTTGGACCGAGAGATTCATATATTGACTCCTTCAGAAAGAGAGTCGGCTCTTATGAGCTGTTTGGGAGAAGGCTGTCTGATCTGGGAAGGTCTCTGGTACATATCATTTTAATTGTATTTCTTTTAAATCTTGCGCTTGAATGCGTTACTAATCCAAAAAAGGGACGTTATGTACAAATAGAGTTTTTGCAAAGAAACAAAAGCAAGGCAAGGCTTGCAACAATTGTCATAGGGATACTTATATACCTGCTATATAGTTGATACTTTGATGTGAGAGCCTCTAATCGGCATGTGGCAAGTCTTGAAGTTTGCTGAACAGAATAAAAACAAGGAGGGATAACAATGAAAGAGTTTAGGGTCTTGGTCGTTGACGATGAGGATGATTTTCGCGAAACATTTATAAAACGTCTTCAAAAAAGAGAACTTAATGTTACTGGTGCTGAAAGCGGGGAAAAGGCACTGGAGATTCTGGATAAACTACTTTTTGATGTGGTAATACTGGATGTCAAAATGCCGGGTATGGACGGCGTAGAAACTCTTCAGGAAATGAAAAGAATAAGGCCGCTCATGGAGGTGATTATGCTCACCGGCCACTCAACTGTAGAAACGGCCATTGATGGGCTGAAACTCGGCGCTTTTGATTACATAATGAAACCCGCAGATTTTGATGAGTTGCTGGAGAAGATGAGCCAGGCCTATGAGAAGAAAAAGGCCCACGAACAAAAAATCCAGGAGAGCAGGATCCGTGAGCTGCAAGCCCATCCTGGACGGGTCTTTGAACAGATCAAGGAGAAATAGACTGCTTACGCTCCAGATATCCTGGCTGCGTTTTTTCAGGTTGAGGCAAAACATTACAACGGAGGGTTATGATGGCAACTAATGCAGAAAGAAAAGTAAGGGACCTGATGATCTTGCTTGAAGATTACGACAGTATCTCTTCGAATAAGTCTGTCAGGGATGCTTATGAACTTATGGCTAAAACAGGGCATCACGCGATTCTGGTTCTGGACGAAAACAATGAGCCGATAGGACAATTGTCTTATAGAGATGCTCTGATAGCGCTGGAACCCAAATATACCCCGGGCAAGTGGGGCCATTCCTGGTTTACCCCTGAAGCATTTAAAAACTATCCTGTTTTTTATTACGATGGTGAGTTTTCAGGACAATGCAAGGCACAATTGAAAAAATCGGTCAAAGAGGTTATGTCTTCGTTTCCGGTTAGCATAGATGAAGATGCCACCCTGTCCGAAGCTGTTCACGTCATGGTGAGCAAAAATATAGGTCGGATGCCGGTGGTGTCGGGCGGCGAGTTCAAGGGGATGATCAGGCTCGTGGAGATCTTTGATGAGATAAAAAAGGTTATTTTGGCCCAATAGATGTTGTGCCCGGGCGAGGGTCTGTCATGAAATAACTATTACATTTATGACAGACCCTAAGGGCTTTGCAAAACGCCCCCTTTTGCCCAGGAGGGACTGAAAAAAAATGAACATCGAACATCGAACGTCCAACATCGAATGTTGAATAAGGTATTCTGCCAATTTATAAACTGGTGGAGCGGAGCGACATCATTATTCGATGTTGGACGTTCATCTTTTAATATGTTCGACGTTCGTCTTTATAACTTGGCGCTTCACTGTTTTCTCTTTTAGTTGGCGCAACTCCTTTTTCATCTGTTGCCACTCTAATGCCCTGTCAATAGCGATCAATATCTGTTCCTTACGGAAGGGCTTGGTGATGCAATCATAGGCGCCTTTACGTATAACCTCTTCTGCCGACTCAACAGAGCCGTAAGCCGTGATGATAAGTATTGGAATATGTTTATCTATCTTTCTAATCTCAGTTATGAGTTCCACACCATCCATGCCTGGCATCTTGAGATCAGCAATCAGTAGATTGTAGTCTCCTGTTTTAATCAATTCCGGCACCTCTAAGGGATTATTGGTGGTAGTAACTTTGTGCTCGGTCTTTTCCGCAATAATCATAGCAAGAAGCGCAAGCATATCAAGTTCATCATCAACAACCAAAATTTGTGCGGCCATTTCCTACCTCCTGTGTTAGTTATATCCGCGGAGCGGGTCCTCGTGCCTGATCAGTCTGGTGTTCACTGTCCAGAAAAGCAACAGGCAAAGACACCTTAAAGGTGGTGCCTTTTCTTTCCATGTCCTCTTCTTCAGCCACTGTCTCAAAGCTTATGTCTCCATTATATTTATTTATTATACCATAACTGACTGAAAGACCCAGACCTGTGCCCTCTCCCACCTTTTTTGTGGTGAAAAACGCTTCAAATATCTTGTTTCTGTATTCCCTCTTAATACCATGTCCTGTGTCTTTGAAAAGAATCTCTACTTTGTTTCCAGCGCTATTGAGGCTGGTAGAGACAGTCAAAACCCCGCCTCCCTTCATAGCGCTAAAAGCATTGGTAACAAAATTCATGAAGACCTGCTGCAAGCGTCCTGAATCTCCTCTTACTTTTGGCAGATCTTTTGTGAGGCGCTTCTCTAAAGTAATCTTTTCTGTAACCAAAATATTTTCAACCACAGAAATCACTTTTTCAATGTTTTCGTTGACATCAGAAGAGTACTCAATTGCCTCGGGGTGTCTGGCATAGCTCAAAATGCTTTCAACTATCCTTTTACAATTGAGCGCCTGCCTTTCTATGGTTTTGACAATCTCATGGCTCTTGCTGTCAGGCTCCACCTTTTCCAAAAGAAGATCGCTAAAACCAAGGATCAGCGCCACGGGATTATTGAGTTCATGCGCCACACCGGCAGACAATTTTCCCAAAGAGGCCAGCTTTTCTGTATTATACATCTGTTCTTCTTCCAGCTTCTTTCCCTTTGTAATATCCCTCGAAATTCCCAGAACAGCAAACACCTTGCCTCCCTCATCCTTAAGGGGCGCAAAGTTGCTGGAAAACCAATACTCACGGTTCCCGACTACCACCGGATATTTTACGTTTACGTTCCTTTCTGTATTAAACACCTCCCTGATAAAACGCAACTGCAACTCCGCGCTCTCTTCAGAAAAAAGGTCGCGAAAAGTTTTGCCGATCAGATCGTCCGGGAAGTCTCTGAAGAAATTAGCAGTGCATCTATTCATGGACAGGATATTTCCCTCTTCATCTACAGTAAAGATCAGGTCCTCTGCACTTTCTACAAGGGTCTTGTATTGCTCCTCTGATTTTTTCAGTTCTTCAAGCGAGTTCTTTAGATCTTCTGTTTTCTTCATTACCTCTGCTTCCAGTGTCTTGGACCAGCGTCGCTCAAAACTTATGATATATGCACTCCCCAAAATAATAGCGAGAAAAATGCTGCCCTGGATATAAAACTGGCGGATAAAAACCGAATGGACAGCGTCTTCAACTTCGCTTAAGGGCGCGACCACCGCCACCGACCAGAAGAATTGAGAATGCGTCCGAGGATGGATAGGCGCATATGCGATCAATTTTTTCATTTTGGTTTCTATGCCCATGTGCCACCCCGAGGTATACCACCCGGTTCCCTCCTTACCTTCGAGCATCTTTTCCTTTTGAATCATATTAATCTGGGAAAAAGAGATCTTGGGTTTTCTCATGGCACGGACATTAAAGGCATTCTCTCCGATGAACTCTCTGTGCGGATGGTACAAAAACATACCGTTATTGTCGATAACCCAGGCATATCCGGTCTTACCCGATTTTATACCTTTGACGGCCTTTTCAACCAACCGTGTAACATCTATCGTAAAAAAAAGCACTCCGGAAAAGTTTCCGGTAGCCACCGGATAAGCCTCATCAACGGATTGCTCATAAGTAGCTATGGCTAAGCACATAACGAGTTGGCCGGGATATCCTTCATTTTTTCGTGTAATCTCACCAGCATAAATCCTATTCTTGTTTTCTTTTAAATGCACCCACTTAAAACACTCCATATCGCTAAAATTACCCTGTATCACATGGGACATCCCCCGCTCATCAACAATATAGGCAATTCTGCCGTTGCGGTCTATAAATCTTATTTCAAGGACCCCGTTATCCTTAACGGCAGATAAGGTGGTATTCATGCGACTGGCCCAGGATACCTTCTCCAAATATTGAATGGATGGAGAAAGGTTTAACAGCGAAAGTTCTCTTTTAATAAAATCCAGGCTGTTTTCCATCCGATTGGCGGCATACTTTGCTAATACCAATTGCTGCCGGTTAAAATCTTCAGAGATGATCTCTTTCATCTGCCCTGCAGAGAACATGCTCAGACAGAATGCAACCACGAGGAGCGCCATAACAAGAATGCCGACAAGGATAATAGCTCTTCTTATATTATAGTATTTCTCGGAGAAATTTGTTTTTTCTTTCTTCATTTTATCCTTACCTTATTGCCCGAACGGAAACTCAGAACACCTGAAATTATAGTTAGTTGGATACTATTCTCAAATCGAAGATTTTTAGCAGTTAGCTTTTAGCAATTAGCCTTTAGCTTTGTTTTTTAGCAGTTAGCTTTTTTACAAATAAGCTGAAACTATTGCCAGTATTGAAAGAAATACTTTTCGTTCAGGCACTACCTAAGGGCTTAACCATAAGTACACCGATATTTTTTGTCACAAGAACACCAAGACGTCAAGGAGCGACAGGCAGAGACACAGTAAAGGTGGTGCCTTTGTTCTCTCTATCCTCTTCTTCAGTCACTGACTCAAAGGTTATCTCTCCATCGTTTTTGGACACCAGACCATAACAGACCGAAAGACCCAGGCCTCCCCCCTCCCCCACCTCTCTTGTGGTGAAAAAAGGATCAAATATTTCGTTTCTGTATTCCCTTTTAATACCATGTCCTGTGTCTTTGAAAAGAACCTCTACTCTGTTTTCAGGGCTATTGTGTCTGGTAGAAATGGTTAAAAGCCCTCCTCCGCGCATAGCGGCAACAGCATTGGTAATCAGGTTCGTAAAGACCTGCCGTAAATGCCCTGGATTTCCTTTTGCTCTTGGCAGATCTGCTGCAAGGTTTTTCTCTATAACGATCTTCTCCGCACGTAAGATATCCACAACCACAGAAACCACCCTTTCAAGATTTGCATTGACGTCAGTAGAATGCTTGGTCACGTCCGGAGATGCGGCAAAGCTTATAAGGTTTTCAACAATCCGTTTACAATTAAATGCCTGTCTCTCTATGGTCTTAAGAATCTCGTAGCCCTGAGTGCCCTGTTCCGTTTTTTCTAAAAGAAGATCAACAAACCCAAGGATTACCGCCAGAGGGTTGTTGAATTCATGGGACAGATCAGCCGCCAACTTTCCCAAGAATGCCAGCTTTTGTATATTATACAAATGGTCACCAGTTTTTTTCCATTCGGTGACGTCTCTTTCCAATTCAATCACTCGTGAAACTTCGCCCCGGTCATCCAATATTGGATAGGCTATGATCCTGGAATATGCAATGTTAGGCCCTTCAAGATATATATGAAGCACCTCGGCGGTTTTACCTGTTTTAAATGCATCTTTCACCGGGCAGGGATGATTGTGCACACAGGGTTTGTTCAGATGGTGAAGAAGCCGATAACAACATCTGCCAAGAATCTCATGCCCTGGTTTGCCGACTTTTCTTGCAAACGATTTATTTACTCCTTCTATCCTGTAATCCCTGTCAACAACCATAATTGTGTCTTTGATACCATCCAAAACACTGTTAAGAAACCTGTTGGCTTCCAACAACCCTTCCATTGAGTTTAATCCATGTTCTTTTTCCGTAATATCATGCATTATGCTGTGCTTTTTGTCTGTTTTTGTGAGGGCGATATTTACGACTGCTCGACCTTAGGGCTCGGTCAAAAATAACTGATGGGATTATTGCCAAACAGTTAACCCACTAAAAGATTCTATCCTTCCCATCTTCCTCACTCTAGTTTTCTACATCCCTGCGTCTCTATGTCCCTAATCCCTGCGCCGAAGGCGCTCAATCCCTTATTCAACAGCGCTTTGCGCTGAAGGGGATAGGGACAGATGGACAAAGTGATAGAGGAAATTAACTTGTTTTTCGTTCTCCATACGTCCTAAGTATAGCAGCAACGATGTGTCGCAAACTAATGACTGTTCATGCATTGCTTACCTCTCGACGCAGTTCCTCCGGTGTGATTTGTGAAATAGGAATATTATATTCTGCGCACAGATCCAGGAACATCAGGTCTATAATATATCCCTGCTTTCCAGGAATTCCATCGATTCACAAACAAAGTCTCCGATAGATTTCCTGTCATCAACAAAGATATGTTCATCGGGAGCATCAAGGGAATGACAGCAAGGGCAAGATTGAGCTTGTCCTTTTGTGCATTTCCATATACTTGGATAAATAGATCATTGTCTATCAATAATTTCAGGCTAATGATATTATCGGTACTGTCTATTTCCACAAGTTGCAAGTTGTATTTTTCTGCGACATCATTGGCTTCGCTAATAATACCGCTAAGTTTCACGAGAAAGCTCCTTCAGCTTCTTTTTGATCGTCTTAATCCCATCAATTGCAAGTTCCCATTCCTGAGCATGCGATTCCACCTCAAAGCTATAGTTTTGGTCGCGAACAATATTTGCCTTCTCGAAGTTATCAAAGTCCATCTCATATTTTGCCCTGTAATAATCGTCGGTCATCCTATAGCGGGTAAGCCTTCTCAAGTAATCTCTTTTAAGGAGATACTTAAGTTCACTGTCCGTCATTTCATTTAATTGTTTTTTGAGAACTACGTTCATAGAAGTTTACCTCCTTTCTTCACGAGATTCCGCAATCCAAAATCCAAAATGCTATGTTCACTTTTTTCCATAACCGTCTCCTCCCCCTGAATTCATATCCCTGGAGCTAACCATAAGGGCATTGTTGCCAAGTAGTGGCTGCCATCTGATTTCATTTGGAATAGAAAAAACGATAATTACGGAACTCCGAGATGAGTCTCAATCCCTTATTCATCAGGTCTCAGTTTCAGATTCTAACAAACGAGCACAATCTCTATTTCAGTTCTTTGTGTCTCAATCCCTTATTCATCAGGTCTCAGTTTCAGATACAGCGGGAACAGTTGGTCCAACAGTTAGAAAAAACGAAGTCTCAATCCCTTATTCATCAGGTCTCAGTTTCAGATAATTGATCTATATCTTGGCAAAGTTCAGGGATATATTGCGTCTCAATCCCTTATTCATCAGGTCTCAGTTTCAGATCTGATCAAGTTACACATTTTTGGGAAGCTATAAAACATGTCTCAATCCCTTATTCATCAGGTCTCAGTTTCAGATAGCAGCCTTTTTCCAGCCAATAAATACAGATACTTAGAATGGCCTTTTCTGCAACCTCTCTTTTTCGTCTCTTTTTTCATCTCTTCACCGCCTTATTCCCCATCATAAACAACGATTTTTATCAGCAATAACAAATAATTATAAATTTCCTGTAACTACCCCCTTTTTTTGGCCTTTTTTTAATTTCGTACAACTATCTAAATTATATAGCATTGTTAATTTTGGATAGTTTTATTTATCTCAATGCGTTGAAATAATACAATAAAAATTGTTTAAACCTATTCTTATTTAACAATGCCGAAATTAGAAATTGGAAATTTGGCCTTCATGCTTTTATACCGTTCTTCCCAATTTCTATTTTATCTCTCCCTAATTTCTACTTTCCAATTTCAAGTTTCAAGCCGTGAACGGCTACCTAAATTATATACACATCTTCGTTTTTAGTCACTTTTCCCTTGCCGATTACCCTGATTTCCCTTTCACAGTTTGCGCAAAGACAATAGATGCGTACACTGTCTTCTTTCTCAACGATAATTTTATCTATTCTGCCAGTCATTTTGTCAAGGAGACTTTTATCGAGTAAACATTCAAATACGCTATATTGAACCCTGTCTCCAAAATCCTTAATGGTTTTTGCAAGTTTGGTTCTCCGTTTGTTGTCGGGTATGTCGTAAGAGACAAGGTAAACATTACATGCCTTTTACTCATTTTCTTCTCCAGCCAATCGTACTGCTTCCTCGTACAATTCTTTGGCCATGCGAAAGCCATGAGCCTGGGCAGCCTCCAAAAAAGGACGTACGGAAGAAAGCAACCCTGCACGTTTTGCTTTCAACAAAATACCAATCACGCCAACCACTTTTAGACCAAGGTGTTCTGCCAGAATTCGAGCCTGTCGATCATCGAGCCCTACCACACAGTTAGCGTGGATTCTTGCATAAGCGATGACTAACTGCTCGCCAATTCCCAACCGATTTGGGGGCAAAGTATCCATTTCTTCCTGAGAAATCGATATCAATGTTATCCAATCAAACAAGCGGGGATTAATAGTATCGCTTCGTAGCAAACGCCCGGCATCCAGTTCAAGGGCTACCTGTTCCGTCACATATACTTTTTCAAACAACACCCGAAGAAGGTCTTCGTTCTCCATACGTCCTAAGTATAGCAGCAGCGATGTGTCACAAACTAATGACTGTTTATGCATCGCTTACCTCTCGACGTAGTTCCTCCGGAGTGATTTGCGAGATAGGAATATTATATTCCGCACACAGATCCAGGAACATCACGCGGGGAATTCCCGCCATTAATGCCGCCGCTCCTGAAGATAATTTCCCGAGACGGAAAAGCATTAATGCAGCGTAAATGCGAATATCACGGCACATTTCTTCGGGCGTGCGATTTAGCTTCTGCCGAATTTCGTCAGGAATATGGATGGTTAAGACATCCTCCATGCTATTTACCTCCTTATTATTCATCATTCCGCTTTCATCATTCATCATTCCACATCATTTGCAATATCCAAAAATAACTGATGGGATTTTTGCCAAACAGTTAACTCCCTGAAAGATTCTATCTTCCCCATCTTCCTCCTCTACTTTCCTACATCTCTACGTCCCTACATCCCTACATCTCTACGCCGCAGGCGCTCAATCCCTTATTCATCAGGTCTCAGTTTCAGATGATAGGAACTGCCGGGTTTAACAACAGCAAGGTGTTTACGGAGTCTCAATCCCTTATTCATCAGGTCTCAGTTTCAGATCAACGAGATTATAAACAGAACATCGGAGCTTACATAGTCTCAATCCCTTATTCATCAGGTCTCAGTTTCAGATAATTGATGGTATCCAGGCAGGTATAAATAGCTCTGCAACAGTCTCAATCCCTTATTCATCAGGTCTCAGTTTCAGATAAACAAATCTCTGATGTATGCATTTATAACCCCCCAGGTCTCAATCCCTTATTCATCAGGTCTCAGTTTCAGATAGAGTAACGGACTTGGTATAAATGGCAATACTTTTAAAAGTCTCAATCCCTTATTCATCAGGTCTCAGTTTCAGATGATAACTTGGCTCCCGTTTTCAGGTTAATGTGGCGCGAGTCTCAATCCCTTATTCATCAGGTCTCAGTTTCAGATAATAGGTAGTTTTAAAACATATACTGATTTAGCAAAAAAGTCTCAATCCCTTATTCATCAGGTCTCAGTTTCAGATTGAATCATTATCTTACTGATGCTGCTGCATGGTTTATCAGTCTCAATCCCTTATTCATCAGGTCTCAGTTTCAGATAGCAGCCTTTTTCCAGCCAATAAATACAGATACTTAGAATGACCTTTTCTGTAACCTCTCTTTTTCGTCTCTTTTTTCATCTCTTCACCACCTTATTCCCCGTCCTAAACAACAATTTTTATCAGCAATAACAAATAATTACAAATTTCCTGTAACCACCCCCTTTTTTTGGCCTTTTTTTAATTTCGTACAACTATCTAAATTATATACACATCTTCGTTTTTAGACACTTCTCCCTTGCCGATTATCCTGATTTCCCTTTCACAGTTCGCGCAAAGACAATAGATGCGTACGCTGTCTTCTTTTTCAACGATGATTTTATCTATTCTGTCTGCCATTTTGTCAAGGAGGTTTTTGTCCAGGATGCACTCAAAAACACTATATTGAACCCTGTCTCCAAAATTCTTAATGGTTTTTGCAAGTTTGGTTCTCCGTTTGTCGTCGGGTATGTCGTATGAAACAAGGTAAAACATGCAGGCTATATCTCCAGAGCAAAAGGAATATATGAGCTGTCGTTTTGAATTGTCAAAGCAAGATTCTCTGCCTGTAAGCGAAAACACTTTCTAAAAGTGGTATTTTCCTTTGTTTTCGGATGGATAAATTCATGGTTGAGCATAGTTTCGTATTCTGTAAAATAACGCTTTAATGCTTCACGTTTCAGATAAACCCCGGCGCCTTTGGGATTTGTGTAAAAATCTTCTTCCCCGACAATTCGATTGTTTATGAGATTGAGTGTAAAACGGTCAGCTATCGGCGCCCGGAATTCTTCAATAAGGTCTGCGGCAAGAGATGCTCTCCCGTAGTCAACGCTATGAAAATAACCGAGATAGGGATCAAGGCCTAACCCGTCTAAAAGTGATGATATTTCATTAAAGATCATTGTGTAGCTTAAAGAAAGTATTGCATTAACCGGATCTGTGGGAGGGCGCTTTTTCCTGCCCGTAAAATTGAACTCGCCAATAATCATCTTGCCAAATGCGCTAAAATAGGTCTTAGCCGCTCCTCCTTCCAGTCCCAACAGTTGGTCAATCCGGCTGGCAGATTTAACGTTTTCGAGTGATGTTTTTAAAGCAGCAGTCTCGGATTTAAGTGCAATATCAGGATGATTGTAAGAAAAATGACGGATAACTTTAAGAGAATTATTGATTTTTCCAGTTACAATTTCAATAGACAACTTCAGCCTGAATTCATTATCAGTGTACTTTTCAAACTGCTGGACGCGCAAAGTGATATTTTTTGTAGCTGGAGATGTTATCTGTCCTATCAGTCTTCCTCTTCGCGAGAGAATGGCCATTTCTATGCCATGCTCAAAAAGTTCATGCACAGCCTGAGTGGTGAACTGGACATTTCCGAAGATAAGGACTGCATCTATCTTGTGGCATTGCACATCAAGAAGGATTTCATCGGCTTTTTGCACAATAAGTCTGTCGCCGGTTTTGCGGAGGATTGAGTTTTGCTCTGTCAGGTAAAGATTGGCCATTTTTTCTATTTTGGTTTTTGACAGGATAAACAGGAATAACAGGATAATGCACTGTTCAACATATAGAGATCACGAATGAGGAGCATATGATATTCAAGCTTATTTGCTAATCCCATTGCAATTTAAAAAAAATAACCAATCTTTCCATCTCCGTTTCAGCATCAGTTCACTAATTTTGATTTTGTTAGGCAGATTTCAAAGCGACCAATTCAGTCTTAAGCTTTTCTTTTAGGCGGTTAATATCGTTGGGCTTATATATGACCATTCTCAAGTGCTTGAGATCAAAAGGCACTTTCTGTATCTTTTGTGTGATCATAATTATCTTTTTCTTTTTGGCGTATGCCAATCCAAGTTCAAAATAGACATTGGGATTATGTTTTGAAAGTTCTGCGATTATTATTCCTGCTTTGTATATGTTTCCTCTTACTCTTTCCATAATACTGCCGGAAAATACCTCTTCGTCAACCCGGACACATCGTAATTGAACCTCTCTAACAGATTCTTTTATGCACCCATAAACCGAATCCAATTCGCTACTAAAAGGCATTATGACAAAGACCAAGTCCGGATCAGTATATGACCGTTGCATCTCGACTAATGATTCAGTCCCCGGGATAGGGAGTTGTGTATCTGTATCGTAATCAACGCTCAAATAGAATGCTGGGATGTCAAGCGACTTGGCCGCATTCTGTGCCCCAATGGACATTGGTTTGGTACCGCCGGTAATATCAATGGCCAGTTGGGCCTTCGAATATCTGTGCTCATTCTTAATCTTCTCCGCCCAGTCTTTAATTTTTTTCTCCATATGGTGGTGATCATCGCTGGCTATAGGAGGAATTTTGTCAATTATAACGGAAGGGCAATATTGCTTTATTTTATTCTCTACGATATGGAAATAGCTTCTATGACATGCTCTCGTTGTTTCGGAAAAGGCTAGCGTCAAGTGAAGCGGCCTGAACAGAACAGCGATAAGAGCAATATTTTCTATTTTAAAGCCAACTGGAAGAAACATTGCCTTATAGACAGGTTCATTTCCTGTGGCCAACTGGATTGCGCTGGCCTTTATTCTTGATTTAAGGGCTGTAAGTGCCTTATCAAATATTTCGTTAAAATAAAAATATAAATCGTAGTCTCTTTGCTTCCAGATAGCGAGCAAGCCTTCAAAGACTGTGATATTAGGCACTTCGATTTTTTGTGGCATTAAATTCCTCCATGTTGAATATTCGATCTTTCCAGTTCTGCTATTTTTTCCTTTAATACCAATGCGGGGTCAATCCCTTTCT
The DNA here is from genome assembly GCA_030272815.1 of Deltaproteobacteria bacterium. Taxonomy (GTDB): domain Bacteria; phylum Desulfobacterota; class Desulfobacteria; order Desulfobacterales; family ETH-SRB1; genus B13-G4. Next base: position 70,167 of record JAJSZT010000001.1, on the reverse strand, counting down.
GCTTATTTTCTAACATCTTGCCCAAATCGTGGTCATCCAGAAAGAGAATAAGTCTGGTTTCTTTCTTCATAGGTTTGTTAAATATAGCACGTCTTATTCTCCATATGGTGCTCTCTCTGTCAGGGTTTTTTCGGCTTATTAGCAGAGAAAGAGGCACTTTTGATATTTCTGAATCCTGACGGTAAACAACCCCATGTATGCTACCGGCGTTGGGCTGAGAAAGAGGCACTTTTGATATTTCTGAATCCTGACAGCTCAAAGTGTAAACAAATACTTGCATTAATGATGGATACTTGGGTTGTGCAAAATTTTTGCATTCAATAAGTATGTCCCTGAATGGGAAACCGCACTTTTCTAAGGTATCAAATTCATCACGCACCTTGTATACCCAGTCTCTCCGCAGGCGATAGGTTTCAATTTCCGTTAAATCCACCCTTCCCAACGCACTTATGAATAGCCAATCAAAAAACTCCGAAACCTTTTTTTCGAATAATGAGGCATTGATGTTTTTGTTTTTCTGTTTACCATATGGACAAGTTATTATTTTTTCATAGGCAGTGCTTGCTTTATCCAGCAACATACTTACAGCCAATTCGTTCAAATTAATAATTTCTTGAACCTTGTTTGCAAAAGAATTCCATTTATCTGATTTTTGGTTATGATTTGGGTTGCGACTGGCAAGTTGATAATATTCCAGAAGACAGTTTGCTCTTGCTTTTTCAAGTTCTTCTGATTTTGCTTTAATATTATAAAAGTTCTCCATCGATTCTATTTTCTTTCCTATATCGATAAAAAAACCATGAGAATGTTCATAGTCTATACCTATACTTCTATAGCATTCCTGAAATATCGACCATGCCTCATCATTTAGGCTGTACAAGTCTTTTCGATAGTCATTCAGGAATTCTTCCACTTCTGATAAAAGTCCAGTGGATTCTTCCATCTCACCAAGCTCCCGCAACCATCATCCCCAATCCATAGCGATAAACATTATGTTCCTGTCTAAAAACAGATGGCGTAACATCAGCCGCGCATCCCTTAATCGGACTTTTGAACAGAGAACCTTCGGAAAACATCTTGCATTCTCTTCGTTTCATCTGCACGAAAGATGAGTTTGAAAGTATCCAGCCGTTTCTTGAAATGATCCCGTAGGAAATGGCCTCTTTAGCCTCACTATTATTAGCAGGACAACAGAGTGAAAGCGTACAATAACTTATCACTTCGCCTGTTCTATCAAGAAACAGTTCCGTCCAGTTGGAATCGTCTGATATTGGACTGATTTCTGGATCGAAAGTTCCATATCCTACATTTCTATCACTTCCAATGCCAGCGTCTCCGAGCATCCTGATGCATAATTCAAGGGTATCTTTGATTGTTTTATCCTGGATATTCAGAAGGAAATAAAGACCGCTGCCTTCAGCCATTTTACATCCTGTGAGTTGATAAGGATTAGAAACATTTGCAAGTCTATCTATAGTTACTCTTGGTGATGTAAGACCGGTTATAAATTCAGCAGCAGGATTCTTTCGTGGAATCTTGGCGAGGCGTCCCCTCTTTCCATTTGCAAGTTCGAGAAAATCCGAAAGTTCGAGATAAGGAACATCCTTTGATATGTCCATGTACAGTTCATCTGTGCCGCGAGGTATAGGCAGATAATATTCGGTTCCGTGATAGGGGAAAGCAGAAGATATTCTAAAAGGCGGAGAATTGGAATTCAACTTGGAAATCAGATGGTCAATGTCGTATGCAGCAGGTATCTTTACCCATTGGTTGACAATGCCGCTAAATAGCGTATCGGAATGAACAGCGCCTCTGAGAACGTTGCTTTCTCCGAACTCATTCCCTCCTACAGCAAGCGTTCCTTTAAAGTTTAACTTAATCAGAAACAGCATTTTCTGGTTCCTTTTGTAGCAATTTTACAATCTCATCTATCTTTTCCCTTGCTTCCTGAATCGAAAAGCCGCCATCAGATTTCTCTTTCTCCTTTTCTGTTTTACCCTTAAAGTAGTCAAGAGATCTTCCTGAAAATTCGGTGAACACAAAACTCACCTTACCGTATCCCCTTGATGTATGCCCACCTATTCCCTCACTTTCAATTATCTCCATACATGTCAGGATATTGTCCAGATCGGTCTTGAGATTGGCTTCAGGAAAATTTGTCTTAGCTTTTCCAGCCAAAGTAATATTTTCCACGGAATAGACCATCTCAAAAATAAAGGCTGTATCAGGCAAAAGCCTTTCTACCTGTCTCGGATTTGCCGCCATGGTTGACCTGTCCACCCCTGTTTCTGTTTTTACCTCTGTAAGAAGGCGGGATGGATGCATAAAGGCATCATCAAGAAGGGAATCCCTAACCATTAATAATGCAGGAAAGTTACCTGCTTTATCGCCTCTCCGATCTTTTTTGCCTTTTTGAAACTCCCGATCATCTCCAGTTGCACCAAATATACGGCAGACCTCACAGTTAAGGGCAAGCTGAATGTCTTCACAGCAGTGTATAAAAACCTTTTGTCTGAATGTTCCTATGCTCCTGTTGGATGATAACTTCTCTTCTTTTCCTTCTTTGATCCTTTTTCCGAATTTTTCAAGAGTGCTCCTTAGTTTCCCTTTTAAGGAGCTTCCAGGAATATAAGGAAGATTGTTTCCTGAGTCCCTGATAATTGGAGAGTCAACGCCGCCTATCTGCATTGATTCCTGAGAACCTCCTATATGCATGCCTGTTTTGAGAATAATTTTACCTCTAAAGAACACCTTTCCCAAGAAAACTCTTTGTCCGTTTTGACCCATGATGAAAATCTCCTCTACAATTTAGTCTTTGCCGCCACAGTACTTATGATAAGCCACGATCGCTTCGACAAAATCGCAAAACCGATCGTAATCATCTCCATCCTTAACAACATCGAACAACGGATTCATAACCTCAAAAAAAGGGGTTATTGCCCGTCGATGTCTTGCCTTTGCATTCGCGAGTAATGGTTTTAACATTAGTATTTGAGGAATAATCTTAGATTTAAATGTGTTATCAGTCCCAGACTCTGCCCTGATACGATTTGCAGAGGCTTTTATGTTCAATAATGATCCATAAAACCGTCTCAACTGAGCTGTCTTTAGTCCAACATTATAGCTCGCAAGTATCCGGCCCAGTGCATAGCTGCATGCGACAAGCTTTTCGCCGTCAAGGATATGTGTGAGTTTGTCGCCTTCGGCATAGTCCTCGAATATTTTTGCCTTGATATCCTTTTCCGTGTTAAGGTTCCATTGTTTTAAAAGCTTATCTTCCATTGGTTCTGGATTCATCTCTCTTTCCTCCTTCTTTCATCAACAATATTGCCCACGATAGCGGAATGTGAAGTGCGGACAGCATACGGGGTGTGGCAAGGTGAAGATGTTGATCATAGAGATCATACATAGACTCTCTTGTATCTTCTTCGATTATACGTTGCAATTCTTCTCTTTGCTTTTGCAACAGCCATGCAATTTTAGGCAGGTAGATAAGACCGTCTGAATACCACACTTCAAGCATGTTCAAGACGTTATGCATAAAACCGCTGCGGCGCTGGGGTACATTATCCGCAGTAAATACTTTAAAAGGTTTAAAAACGAATTTTTCAACTTCATCTTCAACTCTTTGTAACTCTTTGATAAATCGTTTTCGCCTGAAACTCAACTTCAGCCTGGAAGGTTCGGACGAATACTTCAGGATAAACTCCTTATCGAGTCTATATTTAAGAGCTGCTTTGTATTCCGTAAAAAACGGCGTAACAGAATCCTTTCTGAGACAGTTTCCATTTCTAAAAAGGGGGCATTCAAGCCATTTTTTTCGGCAAAACCAGCACGGCTCCAAATTGTCTTTGGAATAATTCAGGGCCGCTAATGATAAATCTGCCATCTTGCTTACAGGAAATTTAGGCTTGTGGATAGTAAAACCGGCGCTGAGTCCAAGGTCTATATTTTGACAGGTATATTTCCCAAAAGTTTTGTTTATGCATAGCGAAAGTTCGGCGATATCATTCCATGTACCAAGGGCAAAAAGATCGTCTCCTCCGGCATAGATTACGTGGATTAATCTTCTCTTTTCCCTTTGTTGAATTCTATTTGGCTTGAAAGTTGACTCCAGGTAAAGTTTAAAAAAGTAGTTAAGGTTTCGTGAAAATGATGAGACTTTTTCGAGGGTGGCATTTCCATAAAACCCTTTATACAGAATTTTTCCTATATTATCTGCATCCATTCTCAATGCGCCTATGAGTTTTGCTCCTTCCGAAGAATTAGCCAGGTGTTCGAGCATAGCAGGATGTTCATCTGAAAGAGAATCAATCTCATCTCTTAGCCATTGTTTCTCTTGAGAATCCTCGCTCTTTTTCAGCACGACCTTGAGTTCTTTCTTTTTTTTATCAATTTGCTCATATACATCCTTTGGCAACATCTCGGTTTTTACTATACAGGTTCTAGCAAATAAAGTAACTTCTGAGGCAGTAAGGTCATCATGAAAACCCTTTCTGTTATCAAAGATGACCCAGGCACACTTCAATTCCCTCTCTTTTTCTTTTGAGAGCAAATAGAAATAATCTTCTATCTGTATCTGAAAAGAACAGTGCATATCTTTCTTGGACAAATATATGTACTTTGCCTCCGGAATAATGTTGCCAAGGCGCACCAACTTTTCACAGAATGCACACCTTAAACTTTCCTCATGCTCAGCTTTTTTTTGGCCGGTTTGTGGAGTAAAGTCCTTGCCGCATATCTCGCAGCGCTGGTAGCCAGGATCCTCTTTATCTACAAATGAAAGCTCATCTCTCTGGATAAGTAAGTCGAATTTCCTGTTTTTCTTTATAAAAGATTTAGCCGAAATCTTATTTAGCAATTTTGAAATGTCACCGTTCATATCGCGGTCAGATGTTTCTACGGACGTAAGGACAAGATTTAACCTCCCGTTGAATTCTTCAGACAGCCATAAATTCATATCGCAGTCGATATTATCCAGCAATTCTTTGTGGTTTGAAGGTTTGCTTGATAGAATCTTTACATTGCCGCCACCATTCATAAGAACATTAACTTGGTGCAGGTTAAAACTGTTTATTACACGATTAACGGCATGACCACATAAGAGTTCGATAAAAAAAGAGCGGGATCGTAGGTTTTTTAGAGCGCCTCGCGAAACAATGTTGTAAATAAATCTTTGTATTCCAGACAGATCAATATTTATTATCAGGTTTCCCTGTTCATGTTTAAGTGTTTCCCTGTTTAATCTTACAATGGTTTTGGCGCCCATTATTTTGTACATATCAAATATTGAGATAGTACTGTCTCCATCAACAGGGACGGTTCCACCAAATTTTTCGAGCAAGAATAAGAGCCTGTTTACAGGAAGGCCGGCAAGATAATCGTCATTAAAGCTGTGGTGTTGAGTAAATATTTCGTTATATGTTTTTGATCTGACCTCATCAAGGAGAGGGTTCTTACTCTTGACCGGATATATGATCTCAGATGTCAGGCTATAAGGCGGCACATAATAGATATCCGACATTTCATTTGTGTCGATAAAGCCGACTTGATCGAAAATTGATCGAAGGTATGAAACATTTTTTCTTAAAAACCACTCACGAACTTTTTGCAATCCCTCTATAAGGATAGCCTTTAAGACAGGTTCAATACGATTCATATCCACCTCTTTTGTAACTATATTGAGGCAACTTCTCAAAAGTTAAAGGTATTACGGTCGTAGGTTATAACTACTAAGCTATATAAAATACAATGTGCTGCGTGGTAATCAAAAACAGCCAAAATATAAATGATTTTATCTTCGTGTTCTTTGTGGTGAAAAAAACCGAACGAAATAATACCGGCATCCGGTCAATTATGACCATTCCAAATCATCAGGCAGTTTTTTCATACAGTATCTTGCCTTCCTACACAATCTCCTTTATAAAAAAATCCCCCAATCTAAATCTGCGGTCAACATCCGCAGACCTCCGCACAATGAGATCAAGAGGAAAGGAGAGGAAAGGATCTCCCCAATAAAATACACCTACCTTCCTATACCGATATTAAAGATCAATATCTTTTTCCCTTGCACCAGCCGTTCTTGCGGCGTGCATAATTCACCCACTGTTGTTTTAGGATCAAAAATCACTACGTATCCTTCATTTGCACGCTCGGTTAAAAGATACTTGCCGCAAAGCTGATCAATCGCCTTTTGCGCAGTTCTTTCAAAGCTTGAGCGATTTATTTTGGTCTCTACAATGTATTTTCTGCCTTGATAGGTCAGCAGAATATCGATTCTACCTAATCCGGTTGAAACCTCAAAACTGAGCTCCCCTTTTCCCTGTTCCACAAACTGATACAGCCAGGCAGTGAGCAGGAATTGTCCTGTCTTTTCGTATGGCTTTTGGCTTGCATAAAAGGCATTTACACCTATCTGCATGATGTATTCCTCAAAATCAGATAAAACAGCTTTCATGTTTAAAAAACCATCGGAAGTAAAATAGGCCTTAAGTGAAGTATCTGCGATTGCCCCGGATTCTTGAAAAAAAGCCTTTAAGAATCGTCTTTTGTATATTGCGTTGGCCACAACAGCATTATTATTTTTCTCCTTGATTAGACCATATTGTTCCAGCCATGATTGATCTTCATTATCGGGACTATAGTCAACCCCATTAAATGTGATTTGTACAAAGGTCTCTTTGTACAATTTTGCTTTTTCAAAAAGATTATCGAAGTGGCTGTTTCTTTCTTTAAGGAGATGCATTATTCCCTTTTCCACATCTTCTGCGGTGATTGGATCCGTGGTTTCCGGTTTTATGTCAACCGTCAGAATCGTCCCAAGCCGGTTCACCAGCCAGGGTTGGCCGGCTGTTTCATTAAATACCTTTTTTACTGCATCTTCGGTAAAGGGCTGGTTGGTTTCCTCTGTATACTGGTTATAAAGGTCTTGGACGTTCTTTAGAGTAAAAGGTGGAAGTTTTACCTGATCAGCGATATTAAAGGGGGAAACACCGCCCACAATCAATTTTGTGATGTTACGAATACCGACCAGACCGACAGAATATAAAGCCTTACTGGTGCGTTTCTTGTATTTCTGATACAGATCTCTTAAGGTAGTAAGGAAATTCTCCAGTTCATTAATTGGTATGCCGTCAAATTCATCTATAAGGATAACGATTTTCTTGAATTCTATTTTCCGGTTTAATTCTTCGAAGAGTTCACTGAACGAGATATGATCTGTTAAATTATGGGTATTTAGATACGCTCTTATGGCATCCAGCTTTGGACAATTCACGGCTTCGAGCCTGTCGGTTAGTTGGCTATAAAAATCTCTTTGAACTAATTGATAAAATCTTTGTATATCGAGGTTCTTGTATCTCTGGAAACTAAGAAGGATGGCCGCGTAGGCAGGGTCTTTTTCCAGCTTGCGGCAGAAACCTTCAAAAAACGTAGTCTTGCCGCTCTGTCTGGGAGCAAATATCGAAAAGTACCTTCCCAGATCAACCATAGTTTTAATATCCTGCTTTCTTGTATTAACCACATTCTTTAACTCAACATGGTATGACATTCTGGGATCAACTGTCCCGGAATCTTCAAAAATCCGTTTCGGTTTTCTGTAATTCATAGTCACTCCTCTATCCTGTACCTCCCCAACCCAAATCCACTCCCCTTTCCCACATGCACATATTCTCCCAGCTTGATATAAGGCCAGAACTTCTTTAACTCTCCTTCATATGTAATCTCGCCCATAAATCCCCCCATTTTCATCCGGGTCTCCTGGCGGTTGGAATACCGCTCCCAGTCGTGCCAGTAGAGCGACCTCTTGATGATTTTAATATCCCTGGCTCGCTGAATAAGATCTTTGAATCCGGTGTCATCTATCCTGTGGTTGCAGTGAAAGTATGAAAGGAGCGATATGCGGCGCTGGAGGCTTCTGAAAAATACGTGAAATTCGAGATCTTTGGTGAGGCTGTTTTTGTACTTGATCCTTGTGGGGGTGATAAAAGAGACACTGATTGCAGAGGGAGGCGAAGGATGGTTTATAACAATGTCAGACCATCGTATCGGAGGATTGGTTTGAGTCAGGAGTTTTGTATCCCCACTGTAAATGACTCTTTTTTTCTGGAGAGAGTTACCTTTGCCGCCTTCTTCAGCTACTTCCCTCAACTCATATTTTCCCCTGCCTTTGCCGATTCCGATACGGCCAAGCTCTTCAAAGGCATAGATAAAATAGGGTAGATAGTCTGTTGCCCTGCCGATCAGGGTGAGGCCGAATGAGAAATCTTCTCCTTCTTGACAGGATTTCCGGCTGTTTGTAAAGGGTTCAAGGATAAAAGGATGAGGAGCTGCGGTATATTTTCGCATTATTTGAGCATCAGCCGGAATGGGTGTTTCAAAGACGTAGGCATATACACATTGGCCCCGCAAAAGGCAATCTGTGCATTCCTTGCCTTTGAAGGCACAGATGATGCGGCGAAATGCATGGCCGAATCCGCCGCGGAGAGTGGAACCAGCGTAAGATGGAAGAAAGATGGTTGTTTTGCATCTGACGGAAAACGTAAATCTGGAAAAGTAGAATTTTTCCAATCGGCCGCTCCATTATATTACTGTTTCTTCAAGCTCTTGTAAACGCTCAAAATCTGAGCTTTTTTATTATGTTTTTTTCACCACGAAGCTCACGAAGCTCACAAAGAAATTATAAAAAGCATTAATTCTAATCTTCGTGCCCCTTCGTGTCCTTCGTGGTTTGATTTTTCCTTATAATCCTGACCGTTTCAAAAAGCGCAGTTTATAGCCGTGCAAAGTATATTTATAGAACTGCTCGACCTTATCACTACATCCCTAATCCCTGCGCCGCAGGCGTCTCAATCCCTTATTCATCAGGTCTCAGTTTCAGATGATGAAAATACTTCTATAGAAGCATCATCTATAATGTTTGTCTCAATCCCTTATTCATCAGGTCTCAGTTTCAGATAAAAATGAAAGCTATAATAAGAGAAGAAACAATAATTAAGTCTCAATCCCTTATTCATCAGGTCTCAGTTTCAGATGTAAGCAATAAAAAAATTATTGCTATCCGCGATAATTTGTCTCAATCCCTTATTCATCAGGTCTCAGTTTCAGATCTGGTAAAGGCGCCGTGCTTGGAGCGGAAGGCCAGTCGTCTCAATCCCTTATTCATCAGGTCTCAGTTTCAGATAGCAGCCTTTTTCCAGCCAATAAATACAGATACTTAGAATGGCCTTTTCTGTAACCTCTCTTTTTCGTCTCTTTTTTCATCTCTTCACTACCTTATTTTCTATAGTAAACAACAATCTTTATCAACAATAACAAATAATTATAAATTTCCTGTAACCACCCCCTTTTTTTGGGCTTTTTTTAATTTCGTACAACTATCTAAATTATATGGCATTGTTACTTTTTTTGGTTGGAAATTTGGCCTTCATGCTTTTGTGCTGTTCTTCCCAATTTCTACTTTCCAATTTCAAGTTTCAAGCCGTGAACGGCTACGGTTTACTCGACATAATGGTTCTTGATGAATTCCCTGACATACCAGTCTACAACAGCATCATTAAACAGAGTCATATCCAGTTGCTTGGTGAATGCGGTCAACTTGGCCATTACACCCAGTTTTTTCTCAATACTAGTCCTGTCATACTTGGTCACCCTGCCATCCAGGACATCGCCGGTCCTTTCAACATGAAAGTCTATTTTTTCTAAAATCTCCTTTATGAGCCGGGTCCTTCTGGCACGTCTGTCATGGGATGCCCCGCCACCTTTAAACAAGAAACGGATATAGTTATCATTGATGCGCTCACCTGCATACGCCTCGAGGGTCTGCAGATGATAACCGAGCCTGATACTGAAGTTCATGTATTCCCTGGATACTACAGCAAAGCTGGATTCAGATAATGACTTCTCGGAGTTGGGCTGCATAGCGGTACTGGCAATTACACTGAGCAGGCCTTTTACATTTACAGGTGGGGGGCCCGGCCATTCTATGGCCATCATCCCTTTCAGGAGAGCCTTCATGGGGATGCAGGCAATATTATCGACTGTAATCTTCTTGTCTGAACCGTTTTCCACACCACCACCCAGGTCTATCACACGTATATCAAGAGGAAGCTTGACCACCAGTTTCACTGCCCCGCCCTTCCTTTGATGTGCACCTTCACCAAGCTTGAACATCTCATTCATCGCCATTTCATGGGCAAACCGGGTTATGTCATGAAAGGTTTCACAATATTGTGGACTAAATTTCTCATCCTCAGGATAGATAAGGTTCAGAGGGACTATGCTCTGCAAAACACCTCTTAACACCTCAAAAACAGCGGTATCCTTAAAGGTGTTATCTCTTTTTCCTGCCTCAATAAGTTGCTCTATACGCCCCTCATAAATGTTTCCATTAATCGCATCAACGGTGATTTCCTGGCCAGCTTTCAAGGTCTTCATGGCTATCTCGGTATTAAGAATGGTGGGCACACCATACTCTCTGGCAACTGATGCCATATGGCCTATAGGGCTTCCTACATCTGCAATAATAGCGCCGGCCTTATTCATGGCGGTCACAAACCTCGGAGAGGTGTGTCTGGCTACGAGAACAGCCCCTTCCGGGAAGCTCTTTAATTCTTCATCATTGGTGACAAAATGTACTTTTCCGGCGCCAACACCCTTGCAGGCAATTTGCCCCTTATTGATCAAAATCTTATGGCCCGGTAAAAATCTGGGAACAGGCCTGCTCTGTTTTTCCGCTACAATCCGAAGTGGTCTTGCCTGCAAAATCAGAAGGTTATCATTCAAATCAAGCGCCCATTCTATATCCTGTGGCTTCCCATAGTGTTTCTCAAGTACCAGGGCATGTCTGGCAAGGGTGGTTACTTGTTCATCGGTCAGACACGGCATTCGTCTTATATAATCCGGCACCCTGACATCTATTGCGCCCCCTTCAAGGCCGCATATGAGCATAAACGGCTGCACAGGTTGGTTTTTTTCCAAAATGGGCATGGGAATATCCCTTGAGACTACATAAGTATGCGGTTTTACTATACCATCAACAACGTATTTCCCCAAGCCCCAAACCCCATTGATTATGATCCCCCGCTTGCCTTCATCCGTGGGATCACGCGAGTACACAACCCCGCTTGCCTTGGCATCAATCATTTCAACCACCCCAACGGCCATAACCATATCTTCTACATGGAAGCCTTTACTTTTACAATAGAATATGGCCCTTGAGGTAAACAGGCTGGCGACAATCTCAACATATGCTGAGACTACATCCTCCGGCGTAACGTTAAGAGCAGTCTTGTACTGCCCCGCAAAGGTAAATTGGGCATCCTCATGGATGGCGCTGCTCCTGACGGATACATAGAATCCGCCGGCCCTGTGACCTGCCTTTCTCTTTAGTTCCAAGGCGGCATCTAATATGCTTTTTTCTAAATCAGGGGGGACGCCGGCATTCAGAACCAGGTTTTGCACCTCCTTGCTTACCCTGGTGAGCTCTACCAGACTATCTGTATCTACCGAAGAAATATTAATCTTATCTCCCAACTCATTATAATCCATAAATCTTTTGAAGGCATGAGAGCTTATACAAAAGCCCTCAGGGACCGGGAGATTAAGCCTGTTTTTGATTTCCCCTAAATTGGCATTCTTGCCACCTACACTGCGTACCATATCTTTTGTTACATCTTCAAAAGGTATGGTAAAATCCGTTACCGGAATCTCGATATTTTTGATAAGGGTATCTTTGATTCCAGAGTTAATTCTTTCAAATGCATCATAGAGGCCAAGATATTCTCCGTTTGAGAGGCTATTGAGATTCTCTATGAGACTCTGAACCTTTTCTACCAGGATATCACACTTGGAATCAACATAATGCATGTCAAAGATATAATCCCCTGAGAGCTTTTCCTCCATATCCGCCTGTGTTTCCAGGATGGAGTTGTTATCGGCGAGGAGATTCTGAAAGCAATCGTATCTCTCTTTGAATGACATTTTATCAGGAGGAGATGCTTTGGGAATGTCGGCCTTCTTAAACCTGATCTTTTTAAATATGTTTAATAAACTACGCACTTGATCTCCCAACTTCCCTTTGTTATCTGTCTTAGGGCTTGGTCAAAAATAACTTGGGCATTTTCAAGACTTAAGAATAAACGCTGCAATTTCATGAAATATATCATGCATTTTCACTACCCCTGCCAACTTTTCCGACTCCTTAACCGGCAGCAGATCTATATCGTGTTTAAGCATGAGATGGGCTGCTTTCAGGACATGATCTTCGACATCTACAATTATGTTAAATGGAGTGATAAAATCCTTTATCGGTTTTTTTAACTGCTCAAGATTATGAGTCGATATAAGCTTTTCCCATTTATCAGAAACTTTCTCCAGAGAAAGTTTTGAGAACCCTGGATGGATATCTCTCAAAATTTCTTTCTGGTCTAAAACACCCACGAGTCTATAAGACTCATCAAAGACCAAAATAGTGTCATGGGCTGTCTCATAAGAAAAATTCAGCAGAACAACAGCCTCTTCTAACGTGGCCCAATACGGCATATGGGGGTAATCTGTAATGGGAATCATTAGTCCTTTTAGATTCTTGATTTTAGCCATCTCTTAATCCTCTTTTTCTTGTCAAGAGCCCCGCTCCAGCCGAAAAGGCTGGTCACAGTCATTTGTACATTGTTTGTACATTGTGCTCAAGGTTTTTTGTTTGAAAATACGAGATATAGACTTTCAGATAATTCATTTCACAAGGCTAGAAGGAAAAATCTTTATGTGTACATCGCAGGAAAGAAATAACGCTGTGGCATGACGTTCCGTTTAGACCTCCAGTATGAATTAAAAATGAGTAGTAAGGCATCCTTCTATACCTTTGCATAACCGCTGTTTTAGTCATTGCGAGGAGTGAAGCGACGAAGCAATCTCGTGGATTATCAACATCTTATGAGATTGCTTCGCTTCGCTCGCAATGACAATATTGGTGTTTTTCAAAGGTCTCCAAAAGTCCAGACTACTTTCACTTCATTCACTACGGTGTGGGCAGCGCGATCGGCATTCCCAGAATCGGCCAGATCACCAATACGCACAGGGCTACTACGGCCATCAGTATTATACTGGCTGGAATGCCGTATAGAAAAAATTCGCCCGTGGTAAACTGCTTTGAATCATAGGCTATAGCGTTTGGAGCCGCACCCACCAGCAGGAGGAATGGCATACCCGCTGTTACCAGTGATGCATAGAGTATGACCTCTCCGGCCACGCCCAGGTACGGAGCAATTACCAATGCCACAGGAAGTGAAATGGCGATGGCTGCCACGTTCATGATAAAGTTTGTCATGATCATCACAAAAAAAGCAATACCCAGGATAAATACAAAACCCGGGGAATCCTGAAACATCACCAGCCAGTTTACTGCCATCCATTTGGCAGCGCCTGTTTCCCAGAGACAAAAACCGATGCTCATGGCTCCGGCAAACAGCAGTATAATATTCCAGGGGATTTCCTCCAGATCACTTTGATCAAGAATCTTTGTAAGAAAGAATATTACGGTTGAAAGCAAAACAATCGCGGTTTTATGAAATATTTTCAATTCCGGTATAAAGGACCGCAAAGCCAGAAAAATAATCACCGAAAGGACAACGAAGATGGCTAAAATCTCATCCTTGGTAATCTTTCCCAATTGTGCATTGAGTTCTTTTGCTTTCTCACGGAGTCCGGGAATGGTTTTTTTCTCTGGTTTAAAAAAGACCATAAAAAATCCCCACAAGGCAAAGGTCATCAGCCAGCCGGGGATAAACATGTAATATGTGAGTTGAAAAAAGCTTATATCCTGATTCATAATATCATTAAAAAACCCGATGGCCACAGCCCCGCGTGCTGCGCCCAAAAGAGTTACGATACTGCCTGCACCGGCCACATAGGCCATGCCGATAAAAAGCCCCTTGCCGAACCTGGTCTGTTTATCACCTTCTCCGTACAGGGCATAGATAGCCATAAGCAAAGGGAATATAGTAGCGGCTACCGCTGTGTGGGCCATGATGTGAGTCAGGGCCGATGTTACCACAAAACAGCCGAGATAGATCATGCTGGTCTTTTCTCCTACAATAGCCAGCATCTTATACGCGAGACGTTTGGTCAGGCCAGTCTTGGTAAAGACCATGCCGATGACTATTGAACCAAAGATAAACATAACCGATGGGTCCATGAAATCCTTAAAAGCTACTTTGGCGGATCTGACCTGAAAGAGGGCCTGCAACACCCCAATCATGAGACTGGTCACACCGATCGGCACAACCTCAAATATCCACCAGGTGCTGGCCAGCAAAAACACGGCCAACGCTCCCTTGCCCGCTTTTGACAAAACAAAATGCTTTCCCGCAGGATCAATGGCGTCCGGCCATTGCGGAGCATAATAGACAATTAGAAACAGGGTAATCCCTATTCCCATAAAAAGCAGGCGCTTCCAGTCTAATGCAGGCTTCTCAGGAGAAATCAAAATCTCATCAGGCATCTCCGGGAGGCCCGGCCCTTTAGCAATCGGTTTTTTCTTTTCAACCATTTTACACCTCCCTTACTCTACCACAATTTTGGTTAGCTCATTAAAAACGTCGCTCATGCGCAGGACGCCTCTTACTATTTCACCCTCCATCACCGGGATCAGGTTGATGTCAGCCTGAATCATGATAAATGCCGCCTTTGCAATAGAATCATTTACGTCAACCTTGGCTTTGATCGGCATCATGACCTCACTCACCGGCTTTTTTGCCTCCTTTTTACACCCTTCAGCAAACGTCCCTTCAAGGAGAGCCGAAAGTCCTGCGTAATCGGCGTCTGTCAGACCCTGGTAAGGCGACTTTTCATTCCTTCTAAGAAATTTCGGCTCAATGCCGATGAGAAGTTTCTTGAGTGTCAGGACACCGAGGAGTTGATACTTTTCATCAAACACCAGAACCATGCGATGTATTCCCAGACCTGATTTCTCATCATAAGTACTGCGAATCAGGAAAATAGCTTCCCTCACACTCAGCCAATACGGAATGTGCGGATACTCGGTTATCTCAACCATTAAATCTCTAACCTTCTTGGCATTCGACATGCCACACCTCCTTTAATAAATTGTTTTGTGTAAATCCAAACAACGCACCAATTATCTGAAAGTCTATAGTGCCTGAACGAAAACTGCTAATTTCCCCAATTTCTGCGTCAGGCTATGTTAGCTGTTAAGCTGTTGAGCTGTTATAACCTTTTATCTTATGAGCTTAAGAGCCATCAGCTATGAGCTAAGCTGTATTCCTAATGCCAGTTCGGCAATATAGGCTGAAATTTCATGGATGTGAATCATTCCCACTACGTCATCCCTGTTCACCACGGGGAGAAAATCAATGTGGTATTTGTTAAGCAGAAACACTGCCTCCATAAGCATGTTACTTTCCCGAACACACGCCACGACCGGAACCATGATCTCTCGAACACGCTTCTTGCGCCCTTCCATACATTCTGATTCAAGCTGCCCCTCCCAAAAAACGGGGCCGCTTTTTTGCGCGCCTTTTAAAAAATGGGCCGATAATCCAAAAACAAGCTCAGAGGGTGTAACAAAGCCTTTGATAAATCGCTTTTCGTACTGTTCCTCTCCCACGACAAAAAGGCACGGATGTGTACCCTCTTTCCTTACCTTGTTCATAAGTCTCATAGCCTCCTGGACTGTTTCGTCTTCTTTGATGTAAGAATAGTGGTCCAAGGAACGCATAAAATCTTTAACGAGCTTTTCTGAAGGCATAGTCTATCTTCCCCGATATCTTGCCTTTTAGAAGCAAGAAATATACCAGTTCCCAGGAGACATCTTGCATTATAACAACCTATTGATATTTATTGTTTTTATTCCTTGCAGCTACCTGGCGAGGAGCGAATCCTGATATATAATTTGGGCAAGTTATTGCCGATAGAGGCAAAAGTTTGCCGTTTTGAAAATGAATCTGTTTGACACTCAGAGGCTATTCGTGATAATCATTTTTCGGCCGTTGCTTTATCCAGCCCTTAGCTTGCGGTCTTGACTACCGGACAAATGGCTCAAAAAGGATATAGACTTTCAGATAAATAATTTCACTGCGTTATCAGTCAAAATCTTCGACGACGTACACATAAGCACGACTTACTCAGATTTTTTCTTCTAGCCTTGTGAAATGAATTATCTGAAAGTCTATAGATAGGCTTCGAAAAAAGACCTTTGAAACTACAATCTCTATATATAAAACACCTTGAAAAATCCATCATGCAGGAGTTTATCCTGGGTTCTGATGTGATGCATTCCATCATGAAGGAGGTTGATCAAGTAGCAAAATACGATGTGAATGTGCTCATTATAGGAGAAAGCGGCACGGGCAAGGAACTGCTTGCCAAGATCATTCACCTGCAAAGCCCCAGATCTGAAAATCCTTTCGTACCGGTCAACTGCGGTATTCTTTCCGGCCTGATGTTTGAGGACAAGCTTTTCGGGCATGAAAAGGGCTCCTTTACAGGGGCCATCCGCCGGGAAAAGGGCTGCCTTGAGCTGGCTGACAAAGGAACCCTGTTTCTCGATGAGGTCGCTGAAATACCACTGGAAAACCAGGTGGACTTTTTGCGGGTACTGGAAGATTTCCAATTTATACGGATCGGAGGAAATGAGCTGATTAAGGTTGATATTCGCCTTATCTCGGCAACCAATAAGGACCTCAAGACCGAGATGAGGCAGGGGTCGTTTCGCGATGATCTCTTTTACCGACTTCACCTGGTTCCTATATATATACCTCCTTTGAGAGAGAGAAAATCGGTTATCCCCAAGATGGTGGATCGCTTTCTCGATCAATTGGCAGCCGATTACAAAAAGCCCAAACCCACGGTAAAATTAGAAGTCATTGATATTTTCTCTCGTTATAATTGGCCTGGCAATGTCAGGGAATTGAAAAATCTTGTGGAAAGAGTGTTCATTCTCAACAATCACGATGTGATAAATATAGAACATCTCCCTTCCGACTTTTTGTGGCATTTCAGAGATCCTCCCGGGATGATGAATCTGGAAGAGGTTAAGCAATCGGCCGAAACAAAAGCCATCCTGAACGTGCTCTACCGTGTGGGAGGCGACAGGAAACGAGCAGCCGGAATGCTGGACATCAGCCCTCGAACGTTAAGACACAAGCTCAACAAATATAACTTAAAGGTGGACCGAAAGGGTAAGCCAACGACCGAGATCTCATCGGCCATCCCGAAGAAAGATCTGTCGTAAAAACGGTTGGTTTATGTTTGGATTAAAACGGTTTTTCAAAAAACTACTGAAGGATGATACCAAAAAAATTGAACAGAAGGTCGCGCTTGAAGCCCTTCGGAATGCTTTTACAAACAGGTATTTGAATTTTAAGACCCTTCTAAGCACAAATAACAAGGTGTTGGAACTTATAACCGACATGGAGCAGGCATTTTCGGGAAGCCGCACTTTCGGCATGTCCTTTATTCGGGCGAACTGTACAGCAATCTCAGTCAATACATATAAGATCATCAGTTGTTTAAATAAATTAGCAAATGATAAATATAAAGAATTTCCAAGGGTACTTGAAGATATTCTTCTAAAAATTGACAGGGAGTTACAACAAAAAAAGTTAGAGACCGGGGGCGAATTAGTCATCCCTCTTGAAAGCATCGATAAAACAATGGCCGACCATGTTGGAGCCAAGATGGCAAATCTGGGCGAGGTTAAAAATACTGTTGGTCTCCCTGTTCCCGAAGGTTTTGTCATTACGACTGCGGCCCATGAGTGCTTCATGGAATATGGTGATCTGCAAGATGAGATTAACCGTCGGATTCAATTTCTTGAACCAGCAGATATTGCCAGGCTTCATGAAACCAGTTTTGATATCCAGAATCTTATTGTTACTGCACCCTGCCCCCCGGAACTTGAAGAGGCCATTCTGAACGCCTACACTGACTTAATGGAAAAAGCAGGTCATGGCTTTCATGTTTCCATGCGCAGCAGTGCTCTCGGGGAGGATACCAGGGATGCCTCTTTTGCCGGACAGTATCGGTCCGTACTCAACGTGAGCAGAGAAAATCTGATCCTTGCCTACAAGGAGATCCTTGCCAGTAAATATTCCGTTCCGGCCGTTTCCTATCGTTTAAACAAGGGATTTCGTGATGAAGATATTATTATGTGTGTCGGCTGCATGACTATGGTTGATGCCGGAGCCGGTGGCGTCATGTATTCGGCAGATCCCGGGAATATACGTCATGAGTGTATTATAATTAATGCTGCCTGGGGGCTTGGCAAGTCGGTGGTAGATGGAGGTATGGCCCAGGACCTGTTTGTTCTTTCCAAAAAAGATCCGAAAATTATTTTGAAAAGCGAAATCAGCGCCAAAAAGCAGCAACTTGTTTCCGGCGCTTTGGAAGGAATACGCCTTGCGAATATAACCGACGAACATGCCAACAAGCCGGCAATAACCGACGAACAAGCTGCTTTGTTAGGCGAATTGGCCCTCCGTCTGGAAAAACATTTTGGCGCTCCCCAGGATATTGAATGGGCTTTTGAACCGGACGGTTCTGTCTCGATTTTACAAAGCCGGCCGCTGATGGTGCTTGGCAAAGAACCGACAGGGATTAAGGATATTCCCGAATCAAAGGTTGACCTTCCGGTGATTCTGACCGGTGGTGTAACAGCCGGCCCGGGGGCAGCCAGCGGCCATGCCTTTGTAGTTGAAACAACTGTAGATATGCTACAGTTCCCCCCAGGGGCCGTTCTTGTAGCCAGAAATTCCCTTCCTAAATGGGCAGCGCTCTTAAATAGCGCTGTTGCCGTCATCACAGACAAAGGAGGTGTCACAGGTCATATGGCGGCCGTGGCTCGTGAATTCAAGGTTCCCGCCCTTTTGGGAACTTCAACCGCCACGGAGCATATCCGAAATGGAGACCTCATTACGGTCGATGCGACCGGCTGCGCAGTCTATGCCGGCAGGGCGGAATCTCTCCTTGAAAAGGAGGCTGAAAAGACAAGCTTGATGAAGGGAAGTCCTGTTCATAACACCCTGGGAAATGTCTTAAAATATATTGCGCCACTCAATCTTACCGATCCGGATGCATCAGATTTTACACCTGAAGGATGCCGGACTATACATGACATTATCCGCTTTGCTCACGAGATGTCCTTGCGTGAGCTTTTTGGGTTCAAAAAGGACGCTTCTTTCCCGGAGCATTTAGCCAGGAGGTTGGTTATAGATGTTCCTATGCAGTGGTGGGTTGTTGATCTGGGTGGTGGTTGTAAAGAAGGGATGAAAGGGGATACGATCAGGCTTGAAGATATAATTTCCGGTCCCATGCTGACATTGTGGGAGGGAATAACGGCTATGCCCTGGAAAGGCCCGCCGCCGATAGATACAAAAGGATTTTTCTCCGTCATGTATGGAGCGACAATGGACAGGAGTCTTGTTCCCGGCATGCGTTCACGTTATGCTGACCGTAATTACTTTATGATATCCGGAAATTTTTGTCATCTCAGCTCGCGATTCGGTTTTCATTTTTCGACTGTGGAGGCTTTTTTCGGTGAGAAGGTGGCGGAAAATTATATCTGTTTTAATTTTAACGGCGGCGGTGCCGATAACGTCCGCAGGGAGCGAAGAGCCAACCTTATTAAGCTGATTCTGGAAAAATTCGATTTTTGGGTTCAGGTCAAAAGCGACACAGTTTTTGCCCGGCTGGAGCGACAGGAAGTACCTTTTTTGAAAGAGAGATTGAAGGTTCTCGGTCATCTTGTCATGCATACCAGGCAGTTGGATATGGTACTGTCTAGCAGCGGGAGGGTGAACAAGTACCTGGAAGAAATACTAAAAGAACTTTCTTCATTTGTAGATGTTTCCCAATAATGAGTAGTTGAGTGGTTGGGTAGAAATGTTGTAACTACTCAGGTGGATAGGCTGAAGGCTGAAAACTGTTAGGAAAAAGCGCAGTTTGAAGCCATGTTTGGTGCAAGAATCAGATGTTTCCGCTAAAGTACGGCAATCGTGCTCTTCTGACCCCTTCAGCCTTCAGTCTAAACAGCTTCAGCCTGACTACGTGAGTAGTCACGAAATGTTGTTAACTATTGTCCATCAGGAAATACATTAAATGGCAGTTCTCCTATTACCGGTTATGTCTGCCTGGAGGATTACACATGATTAAGGAAAAAGAATTACACGGATATTATACCGGCTTGCGGACAAAGATCACGGTTATCATTTTTTTCATAGCTTTTATTCCGTTAATACTTTTAGGCGGAACTACTTACTATTATTATAGCATCACGGTCAAAGAAAAGATCAAAAACGAATTAAAGCTTATAACGAAAAACAGAAAAGACACCATTGATCTTTTTCTAAATGACAGGGCTAACTGCTTAAGTGTTCTGGCTTATACGCACAGCTTTGACTTTCTGGAAAAAAAAGAAAACCTGCTCAATTCTTTTCATTTGTCAAAAAGGGTTTGCAGTGCCTTTCAGGATATGGGCATAATTAATAATGATGGTGAACAGGTTGCTTATGTCGGGCCGTATCACTTAACGGGTAAACAATACGCTACGGCAGAGTGGTTTCAGGAAGTCATGAAAAAAGATGTCTATATCAGTGATGTCTTTCTTGGTTTTAGAAAGTTTCCCCATTTCATCATTGCCGTAAAAAGGATAGAAAATGGAAAGCCGTGGATATTACGGGTGACCATAGACATAAACAGGATAAATCATTTTATGAGTACAGCCCTTTTGGGTAAAGGCGGCAGTGACGCATATATCCTGAGCCGGGAAGGTATCTATCAGATAAGCGGCGCCGACGACGACCTGATACTGACTAAATCCGATTTCAAAATGCCTTCCGTGTTTCGAGGTATAAAAGAGACGGAAAAGGGCCAAAAAGGCAAGGCTGTTCTTTGTGCCAGTACCTGGTTAAAGAACAACGACTGGCTGATGGTAATCGAACAGGATTTAAAACATGAGCTGGGCCCTGTGGTTCATGTTAAAAATACCGTTCTTCTCATTTTTATCATCAGCTCCCTTATTATCATTATCAGCACCATTCTTATTACCAAACGGGTATTTG
This sequence comes from Deltaproteobacteria bacterium, assembly GCA_030272815.1. Lineage (GTDB taxonomy): Bacteria > Desulfobacterota > Desulfobacteria > Desulfobacterales > ETH-SRB1 > B13-G4. Next base: position 49,093 of record JAJSZT010000001.1, on the reverse strand, counting down.
CATGGTTGGAAAAAGTCGACATAGAAAAATTGCAACTTAGTGAGCAGCTTGTTCGCTCTGACAGATTAGCGGCCATCGGTAAATTAGCAAGCGGTATTGCTCACGAGATCAACAATCCCATGGCCGTTATTGCTGAAAAGGCCGGCTGGATGGGAGACTTGCTGACCGAAGAGGATGTAAAGAATAGCCCTAATTACAATGAGCTGATCAAGGCTACCCAGGATATCAAAAAACATGTTCAGCGTGGGAAGAAAGTCATCAGTCGTCTTATGGGATTTGCCCGCAAGGAAGATATGGTGCATAAAAATGTAGATATAAATTCTGTCCTGGATGAAACACATGATTTCTTGCACAAAAAGGCAATGTTTAAGAATATAGCCTTAATGAAAGAATTACAGCCTGACCTGCCAAGTATAATCACTGACGGAGCCCAATTACAACAGGTCTTCATCAACATAGTGAACAACGCCATAGATGCAATTAATAAAGATGGCGTGATACGTCTCATTACAAAGGCGCAGGACGGGGGCGTTCTGGTCTCTATCACTGATACGGGGCCGGGCATGCCGAAGGAAATTCAAAAAAAGATATTTGATCCGTTTTTTACGACTAAGCCGGTCGGTCAAGGTACTGGCCTGGGACTTTCCACCAGTTACGGTATAGTTGAAAAATTGGGCGGCCAGCTTAGGGTCGAGAGCGAAGTCGACAAGGGAACAACATTTTATATTACATTGCCCCCATCTTGTCTTCAGGAGACGGAAGTCTAAGTTGAAAATATAAATAAAATATAAAGGAGATAGAAAATGGAGGAAATTCGGATGCTGTTGGTCGATGACGAGGACGACTTTAGAATAACTCTTACTAACAGGCTGAAATTAAGGAAAATAGATATCACGGATGTAGCAAGCGGCAAGGAGGCTATAGATCTGGTCAGGCAAAAGTCTTTTGATGTAGCTGTTATAGACGTTAAGATGCCCGGAATCGACGGTATTGAAACCTTGAAGCAGATCAAGCAGCTCCAGCCGGCCATAGAGATTGTTATGCTTACCGGACATGCCTCGATCGAGTCTGGTATGGAAGCCATGAAATTAGGCGCTTATGATTATGTAATGAAACCTTGTGATATCGACGAACTGCTTATCAAAACAGGAGAGGCTTACCAGCACAAGCTGCTCAAGGAAAAAGAAAAATAGTAAACGTTCACAGAACATTGAAAATAGAAATTGGAAATTGGGCCTTCATGTTTTTGTACTGTTCTTCCCAATTTCTACTTTCCAATTTCTATTTTAATCTCTCCCAAATTTCTACTTTCCAATTTCAAGTTTCAAGCCGTGAATGGCTACGAAAAATAAAGGAATTGCAGGGAATACTGTCAGGCTTGTGAAAATCTATAGTCCCCTGCAAAGGTCCTTATATAATTTTCTCAATGACTCCCGCATGATAGAGTTTAAGAAAAGCATTTACAACATCAGGATCAAATTGGGTGCCTCTTCCTTTTTTAATTATCTTTATTATCTCGTTTTTCTCCATTTTTTTTCGGTAAGCTCTATCAGAGGCTAGGGCATCATAAACGTCTGCAACAGAAAGTATGCGTGCAAGCAATGGTATTTCTTTATTTTTTAAACCATCAGGGTACCCTGTTCCATCAAAGCGCTCATGATGATGTTTTATTATCTGTTTTTCACTGTCCAGCAACCATAGCTGTCCTATTATGCTTGCGCCGATAATTGGATGCTCCTTGATAATATTACGCTCTTCTTCCGTATAAGTTCCTGGTTTAAGCAGGATGGCGTCTCTTATTCCTATCTTTCCAATGTCGTGAAGATGGCCCGCAAAATTGAGAATGTCTAATTCCTCTGAAGTGCAACCCATTTCTTTTCCTATAACGATTGATATGCTGGTCACTCTGTTTGAGTGCTGCTGGGTATATGGATCTCTTGCCTCTATAGCTTTTACAAATGCATAAAGAGTTGAGAACAGATTTTCGTAAATATTCTCATAAAGAGCAAGATTTTCAATAGCATAGGCTGCTTTGTTCGTCATAAATGATAGATAATATAAATCTTTTTCAGTAAAACGAATGCTGGATTTTTTTATGCATGCAGTCAGAACACCGAATACTTTTTCCCTGATTGCCAGCGGTACTGCCATAAATGATAATATGTCTTCAGGTAAACTCCTTGCTCCTTTGTTTTCAGAAATCAACAACGGCATCTCATCTGATACGGTCTCCATTATCAACTTTTCGATGGCTTTATCTGTACCGGCGGAGCTTTTAGTCTTGTTAGGGATTGATATAGCAGCAGTAACTTTAAACGGCCTTTTTACAGCCTCATTGATTACATAAAACCTTGCTTCATCAGTATGCATGATCTTTATTGTTGTATCTACTAACCGCTTGAATACATCGGAGCTTGAGCTGGTAATTGTAAAATCGCTCATTATTTTGTTTAAGATATTTAGCTCTTCAACTTTATAGAGCAACTCTCTGTTTAATCTTTCAAGCTGTTCTTTACCTTCCACTTCCTTTTTTAAAATTATGTTTTCTACAAACAACTGTCGTTCACGTAAAACGCGCCTGAGACAAACCTCCATCCGATTAAGATTAACCGGCTTGATCAAGAAATCTACAACGCCGTTTTTAAGGGTTCTGATCGTATTTTCTAAGGAAGGATAACCGGTCATAATAATTACCGGTATAGTATTATCAGTTTTCCTTAAATGTTCAGCAAGTTCAAGGCCGTCCATTTCAGGCATATTAATATCGGTGAAACAGCAGTCAATGTTTTCGTCTCCTAAAATTTTTACTGCCTCAAGCCCGTTTTTTGCAGTAACTACCTGATATCCTTTTTTTTGAAAATATTCACTTGCTATATCCAGAATACTTTCTTCATCATCTACGAATAGGATTTTTTCTTTTTCATTGTTCATATTTTCTTTTAACATAGCGGTTCAACGCTTCCCACATCCTTAATAATTTGTCAAGTTTTCATGAACCGTTAATATTCACTTGAAAAGCATATAAAATGAAAATATCATGAATTTAGCGCCGTTGGGGTGGACTTTTTTGACAGGATTAACGGAAGTTATCGGAAAAAGATTGAGAAAAAACAATGGTTCAAAAAAACATGAAAAACAAGAAACTGTTAGGCTTAAAAGAAAAAAGAGAACGACTGGTCTCCATAATAAATGGTTTCGACTCTCTGATAGTTGCATTTTCTGGCGGAGTCGATAGCGCCTTTTTACTTGCCATTGCTCACAAATTGCTAAAAAAGAATGTGGCAGCCATATCAGCAACCTCACCTATACATCCATCACGGGAAATAGAATATTCAAAAAAATTTGCCGATAACCTTGGAATTAAGCACATTCTATTTAAATCAAGGGAAATAAATCATTCCGGCTTTATGGCCAACAAAAAAGACAGATGCTACATATGCAAAAAACTTCTCTTTGAGGATATTTTAAAAATTGCCTCAGATATGGGCATTACCCCTATCGCCCACGGTGCCAACATAGATGACCTTGATGATTTTCGACCCGGACTTTCGGCTGCAGAAGAAATGGGTGTTGTTGCTCCATTGGTTGACGCAGGACTTTCAAAAGATGATATCCGCTTGCTTTCAAAAGATATGAATTTATCCACATGGGATAAGCCTGCAATGGCATGCTTTGCCACCAGAATTCCCTATGGAACTCCCTTAACTCAACAAGCACTGAGTATGATAGAACAAGCTGAAAATACCATAATAGATCTTGGTTTTAAGACTTGTCGTGTAAGGTGCCACGGAAAAGTTGCAAGAATAGAGATTGACCCTGTTGATTTTGAAAAAATATTAAATGAAAAAATTAGACTGGTTATTAACAATAAATTAAAGGCATTAGCTTTTTCTTATGTAGCGTTGGATATGGAAGGCTATGTTGGTGGCAGTATGAATATAATGATAAAATGAATCCGGGAATAAAAAAACATCTATATTGAATCACAGCAGAATATAGATCTGGAACCTGATATTGTCGATGAGGAAGTTATTGAAGATCTGGAACAGGAAAAACAAACAAATGATTACCGACACCACCTTTTTTGCAAATGAAAAAGAAAGCTAAAAAATATCCCCTTCCCATCTGTGAATGGTCAGAAGATGACCGGCCGCGAGAAAAACTGCTCAAATACGGAGAACATGCTCTGAGCAATGCGGAACTTCTCGCTATTTTAATCAGGACGGGAACGCCAGGAAGAAGCGCCGTGGATATTGGCAGAGAATTGCTCCACAAGTACAAGTCGCTCCGCGCCATGAGCGGCATCGATGCTTCTGAGTTTAAAGAGATTTCCGGCCTCAAAAACGCCAAGATCGCCCAGATTAAAGCAGCTATCGAGCTGGGCAGGAGAATGCTTAGCGAGGAAAAGGCCATGGAAGGTTCCATTAAAAAATCATCTGATGTTGCGAATTTTCTTATGCCCCCTCATGAGAGACTTAAAAAAAGAGCGGTTTGTGCTTTTTCTTCTCAACAGACGGAATGCCGTATCAGATACGATTGATATCGACTATGGCACAGTTGACAGGGCGAATCCATATATCCGCGATATTATCCAGACAGCCATCAAATATAATGCCCCGTCGATCATTGTCGCCCACAATCACCCCTCCGGCTCAGTAATCCCAAGCAACGATGATAAAGCATTTACAAGAAGCCTGATGATGGCGGCCAGGGCCACCGGCATCAGCTTTTTCGACCATATCATCATCGGAGACAACCGCTATTTCAGCTTTGCCGATGAAGGATTGATCGAAGAATATGAGATGAGGGCGATTCGGGAGTTATAGGAGCGTTAGAAATGATATTTTCGTAAAAACCTATATTATGCCGATTCGCGACACTGTAACCGAAAAATAACTTGTCAATCATATCAGAAGGTTATGATTTAGTTATTTGAAAGTCGAATTTTCCCTGCGGCACAAGGGTTAGCGGTTGATAACTGTTTAATAGGAGTTGCAAGCCTGAGCAACGCTGCTATTGATGTTCATGGCCAGCGAAAAATTGTTATTTGTGGCCTTTCGAGGAATATATTTGAATGGTTTAGATTGCCAATGCCAGGGCTATGTCAAAACGATGGATCAGCAGAGCCGAACAGGCAAGCAGGCGGCAGTTTTCCGGCGTTTGCATCAGCGAAAAACTGCGTTTGGCATGGAAAAACATGCGATTGAAATCATTGCAGGCAAATGCTGCTGCCGCTGCTTTATAATGAGTCCGGGATTTTTCTTCAATATCCAGTAAAGGTCTCAGGTCGGTTTTGCAGCGACGGCAGGTGAGCTTGCCTTTATATCTAGCATTGCAGGTTGGACAGCGTTCCATATTATCAGCCTTGTTCTATCCCATATAAAAAAGGATATCGTCGAGTTCTTTTTTAAACGTTTCTGCATCTTCCATTCGGTTTTTACTTAAAGCATCACGAATATCTTCTATGAGGTTAATCATTTCATCGCGGTCGTCTTCAAAAGCTTCTGCCAGCTTTCCCTCAGCCCTCCTGACAATGTCGGCATATTCGGGCGGCAGCTTTTTTACATCAGCCTCGGTTTGCGCCTTTTCTTTCAGAGGTGTTTCCGATTCCCTTCCTTCAGTCCAGAGTCCGTTGATGCGATCTTGAGTTTGTGATAATTCTTCGTCGGTAAACCGGGAAATAGCATTTTCGATCACTGCGTTGATCTTGTTGCCGGTCTTTTTTTCAACTGCTTTGATTTTTAAGATTCCATTTAGATCCAGGTCAAAATGCAAAATGATCTCGCTGCCTGAAGGGGCCCGGGTCAGATCAAACATGTAATTTCCGAGCAAGATATTATCCAGAGCATCTGGCGCTTCTCCCTGATAGATCCTGACATCCACAGCCTCCTGATTGTCGACCATGGTATAGAAAACATCGCTTTTTCTTGCCGGAAGCTTGGTATTGCGCCGGATCAGGGGAGCGAACATCGTCTTGCTCGGCTCACCATCTACTTCGCCTATGGCGGAAGTGCCGAAGGTATATGGGGTAATATCTACCAGCACACCGGAACGTTCCAGTCCCATTTCTCTTCCCGCCTGCATGCCGGCGCCGATACCTACACACAGATCCGGATCTATTTCACTGTGGGGCAGATGCCCGATCTTCTCTTCCAGCATTTGAGATATCCTGGGAATGCGGGTTGATCCGCCCACCAGGATTATTTTGTTGATGGCCGAAGGCAGCATGGCGGCATCCTTTAATGCCTTATTCACTGATTCCATGGTGCGGACAAGATCTTCTTCAATCATTTCCTCGAACTCCGTCCTCGACAGTTCCAGCGACAGGTGAAGATCCTTAAATCCTTTTTTGCCGATGTGATCTTCTTCAATGGTTGTATATGGTGCTGATGACAATTGAATTTTTGCACCTTCGGCAGCTCGCTTGAGTCTTGCCATAACCGCGGCTTTATCTTTTACCGAATAATCAAACTCAGTTTCCATGTGTTTTACAAGATGATCGACTATCTTTAGATCAAAATCGTCGCCTCCCAGATGATTATCGCCGGTGCTCGACAGTACTTCCACAACGCCGGCCTCTATTTTTACAATGGAAACATCAAAAGTACCGCCTCCGAGATCATAGACCAGAACTCTTTGGGTTCCCGGGTTGGTGCTTTCATAGGCCAGAGACGCCGCTGTGGGCTCGTTAATGATCCGGACTACTTCAAGTCCGGCAATTTCACCTGCCTCACGAGTGGCCTGCCTTTGGTCATCTGTAAAATAGGCCGGTACCGTGATTACTGCCTTTGAAACCGGACGATTGATTTTTTTCTCGGCACGTTCTTTAAGCTCTTTAAGGATAAAAGCCGAAATCTCCTGTGGTGAAAAAGATAATTCACCCAATTTAAGTTTCTGGTCTGTGCCCATGCACCTTTTGACGGAAAGAACGGTTTTTTCAGGGTTTATTAACGCCTGGTTGCCGGCTTCGGCACCTACAATGATATTTCCATTTTCTCCGATGCTGACGCATGATGGTAAGATACCATTATCGTTATCGGTAATAATCTCCGTTGTGCCGTCAAAAATAAAAGCAACTTCTGAGTTTGTAGTGCCCAGATCTATTCCAATAATTGGTTCCATGTTTTGTCTCCGTGCTATTTGTTCACTATTACTTCAGCAGTCCGGATTACCTCGTCTTGTCGGACAAATCCGCCCACCTGTTCTTCAATCACTATGCCTGCTTCCTTCTGCAGGTCACTTCCCTGCCCAACGGCCCGCATTGTAGCGGGATCAAATGGCCGGTCTATAGCCGTCACCGGGGTTATCCCGACATAGGTCAGAGCCCGGTCGAATCGGCGCTGGGCCATTTCATAACCTTCAACTATACCTTCAATTCCCTGCGGCGGACGGACGAACAATCGTCTGGTTGCGGCCGCAGCCTTTGCAGCTTTAAGTCCCCGAATCAGGCCATCCCTGATATCCAGAAACGGTAATACAGCCTTTTTTTCACTTGCAAAGCGTATACGTTCTTCAAGAGTTTCGAGTTTCAATGTCCTGTCCTTTAACAGCTTTAGTGTTTCCTTCAAGCTATCAATAAAGGATTGTTGAATTCTCAGTGTGTTGTTCTGTTCGCGGTTCTGGAATTTTATCTCCTGCCTCAGAGCGGTAAACTCCATCAGCAAGGTATATAGATCGCAAGAATCCATATCAACCTTTCGATCAATGGGCATCTCTTCCGGCAGATCCGTCATCCATGCCTTAAAATCCTCTAGGACTTTTTCCTTCCATTTACTTGCTGGAACTTCAGCCGTGTCAGACTCATAAGCCTTGATTTTTGCGGACAAAAGGGTCGAAGTCCATTTCATAAGCGGCAAAAGAACATTATCTAAAACACTCCGCTTAAAACGTTTAGCGAATTTAGCTATATAAAATTTCAGCATTGGAAACCATCCCTAACTTGCCTCATCAAGCAGCTCCTTGAGCCCCGCTCGTCTTCGAACCGGTGTTCGGGCGCGTCCAAGAGAAAGCAGCGCCTCTTCCGCATCTGATACTGACAGAGTGCCAAACAATTTCCCCCGGATGCGGGCTCTGGGGGTTTTGATCTGTTCATAGGCACTGGTGATTTCCTGGAATCGATTCGGGTTTTTTTCCGGCGTATACCGCTTGATAAGCTCCAGATAACGTTTTCTTATCTCTTCATCAGTAGCATCTAAGTCGAGTCCCATGATAAAATAACTTGATAACATACTATCTAAGCCTTTCCAAAGAGAAATGCCCGGGCTTCGCTGGAAAGTGCATTTATCCCTTCCGTGTCAAGAAGACTCGCCACGGTTGAAAAAGTCTTTGCCATATCCGGGCTCTCTTTTCGCATATTTTTTATTATTTCGTTGATTAAAAAATCGGGTGCTCCCCGAAGACCCATAGCGACAATGAAGTGTTCTAATGCCTTAATAATTGTATCAAGCTGACTTTTAACAACTGTCTGATCAAAAACACCGGGATTTTGTTTCACCGCTTCCAGAAGTTCAAAAAAGTCTTTCAGATCATCTTGTTCATCATATTCTTCATTGTCGTCCATGAGAAAATCATCGTCAAACAAATCATAGGGCGATGTCATATCGTCCATAGGCCCGAAGGATGGTGCAGGCATAGTGAAATCAAAACTTTCAAGGGCTGATTTTAACGGCCCTGATGCATGTTTTGCAAGTCGTCTGGCTGAGGTCCGAAGCGATTCCAGATCCGATTCCGGAGTTTTGTCCTTTACCTTCTGGAAAGCTTTCAGATCCATGAACAGCTCTTCTGTCAGATGCAGGATCACAACCTGGTAAAATTCGAGCAATACCTTTACTCTCCCTCCGGCATTTTTTATCCTGCGTTTTATTTCATCCAGAGCCGGTTTAAACAGATCAGCATCAACAAGGATATCAAGGACAGGGATAATATCGGTGTCATCGACATATTTGAGTATATTTTTACAACGATATAAAATGACACCTGCAATATGCCTTGAACGGGTAAGCGGCCGCACCTTCTTACTTAGCGGCTTGAGCAAACTAACGATATGTGCGGAAGACAAATCCTTTATCGATTTGGCATAATGCCGGAAAGCTCTGTCCAATTCGATAAAGATCTTTTTGTCCCATTCGGGGAACCGGCCTGTCGCATCCAGAATCAACATAGCTATGGTACTTATCTGTTCAAAAGGAGACAAGTGTGCGACAGCTCTGTCGATGACAGATAGGACATTTCCGGCACCGGCTACAACCTTGCCGTCGAACAGGGACAATTGCCCCTGTTCTGTAATCTGAAACAGTATCTGTTTTTCAACCACCAGCGGCAGAGTAGCCTTGCCGCTCAATGCATCGGCTTTTTCAATATCTCTGGATGCCAGATGAAGCTTTTTCTTCTTGATGCTGTTATCAGCAGAAATCAGCAGCGAAATCACATGCCGGTCAATAACTCTGCTGTCATGGGGGGCGCGCTTCATAGCCTCTTTTAAGATATTTTCGGCTTTGCGAAAGGCATTCTTTTCGTAGTAAATGGTGGCCAGTTCCAGGCAGGGAAACGGGTCATCCGGAAAATAGTCCAGCATCTGTATTAACCCTTCTTCCACCAGGTTTTTTATCTGCCTGGAATAGCGGGGCTGGTTTGCCAACAGTTCATAGCTACGCCGGTTTTCAGGGTCCAGCCTGATTGCCTTTAATGTCATCTCAATTAGACATTCATCAGGTTTATCGGCAGTGATTCCCAATGCCGGGCCTAACAGTTCAAAGTCCCATCGTAAGCTTTGAACGAAAAAGTTCTCCTTGTGGATTTTTTCAACAGCATGCAGTAGAATCAGCGCATGGGCAATCCTGGCATGTTCCCGGTCAGGAAATTCCGCATCTATATGCATAAGATACTGGCCAGTGTTAATTAATGGTTGCTCAAACTCAAAATATTCGGTTTTCGCAGTTAGAAGTTCAGACTGGTTTTCAGGAAGCAACCGTTTGATAAAACGGAAATATTCATAGTCGTTGATCGTGTTGTCCCAGGTAAAGCGCCAGACCAGTTCAAGTAGATGGAAAATTGCACGGTCAAAATCATCAGGACAAATTAATTCAGCGATACTTCTGAGTTGGCTGGCTGCATCTTTAAAACGCTTTTTTTTCAGATGTTCGAGAACCTCAGCAACTCTTTTTTCAGTATTTACCGGACCTTCCCACAGGCAGGCAAGGTCGGCAGGATTTTTTTTCAGCTTTTTCACCACCCTGTAAATGGGAAATTCCTCTGGAATCATGGAAAGCGCTCGCTGCATCCCGGAATCATCTTCATTATAAAAAGATACCATAGCAAGACAAAACATGCGGGCAGGAGCAAAAGGAGAAATTCTCGATACAGGCTTCAGGCAGGCCAAAGCAGATTCCCAATCACCGCTGTGCATAAGCTCGGCTGCCCGAAAAACCGGGGCAGCATCTTTTTTCAGGGGCACCCTCTCATCAAGGTTGTCCAGCAGGTCCCATTGACGGTGAATAAGGAATTGTCCTGCAAGATACTGCTCTACGGCACTGGAGCGGCTATTTTCCCCGATATACCTGTTATAGGTGCTTATCAAGTCTTCAATGGAAGCGCCTTTCATAAAGGCAATCAGATCCATGTCGGAAAGCTTATCGTACGTTGGCATAAAAGTAGCGGCCTGGCAATGAATTGAATCTGCTTCCACGTTCATCCCCTTCTGTCTGAGCTGGGATTCCCGTAGAAGATAGGCCCTGAACAGCATCGGATTTATGTCGTCTGTCGGAGCGCCCTTTTTAATTGCCAGCTTTAACGACGAAACAGCATCTCTGGCTCTTCCAGCATCGAGAAACTGTTTGCTCTGATTTATAAGCTGATCCAAAGACACCTTTTTAATATTCAGGTGGGACTTTTTCTTGCGAGCTTTTTTTTGTTTTTTCTTTTTCGAAGCCATAAATTATAAATTTTTCTTTACTATTTCTTCCTTTGCTTTAGCCTAAGCCAAGTACACCATTTTCAATTTTTTTACAAGACTGTCTTTGCGTTAACGGCTTGCCGATTTGCTAACTGCAGAAGGGGATAAGTTTAATGCGCAAACTCTGCTAATTTATTTTTGCGTAACCCCTTAATAAAGATCACCTCCTTAACATATATTGTCAACTGGAAAAGTTGGAGTTGAGGGAATTGATTGGCCACGAATGAAAACCAATTTACACGAATAAGGAGAAAAGGAATTTACCCAAAATTCCCTGTCTTTCCATTGTTTTAGAATCTGGTCAATTTATGCCATATGGGGTTGTTTTGAAAGATGAACTTAGAACATCGAACGTCCAACATCGAATAAATAACTTGAACAATAATTAATAGTATAATATATAATACCATATGCAAATCGTAATTGACACGAATATTTTGGTTGCAGCGTTAAAGTCACGGCGCGGCGCTTCATATAAATTGGTATCACTTCTCCCGAGTGATAAACTTTCCATTGTTGTTTCAGTACCTTTGGTTATCGAATACGAGGATGTATTGAAGCGAGTTGAGCTTCCTGATACAATAACTAACAAAGATATTGGCGTCTTTATCGATTTTCTGTGCAAAATATCCAGGCACCAAGATATATATTTTCTCTGGCGCCCTTTTTTGCCGGATCCATTTGATGATCATATTTTGGAAGTGGCCGTGGCTTCTCAGTGCGACGCTATTGTTACTTATAACAAGCGCGATTTTAAAGGAGTAGATAAATTTGGCTTGCGAGTTCTTGACTCACGAGAACTCCTTGCCGAGATAGGAGAAATATAATGAGTACATTAAGTTTGCGATTACCAAACTCTCTCCATGAACAAATACGCCAACTGTCTAAACAGGAGGGGATATCTATTAATCAATTTATCGCTTCAGCCGCGGCTGAAAAAATGGCCTCGTTATTGACTGAAGCCTACTTGGGAAAAAGGAGCCAGAGAGCAAATCGAAAAAAATTTCAGGGAGTATTAGATAAGGTGCCTGATGTTGAACCAGAGAATTATGACAAATTGCATTTCTCTTAAAGCTTTGCAGAACCATTGCTTTCAAATCTCTTACCCAATCAACTGTATAAGGAACTGGAAAAACGTGGCCATTGAAATTAAAAGTAAATCAGGATAAGAGTGCAGTAGGTCGTCCCTGGCGTAGGAAATATAAAAAGACGGTTGCGGCTCGCAGTTTGCTCTGTTTCTGAAGATTTCGCAACCCGCAATCAGTTTAGCGGTTAAACGCGGAGAACAATTGGTTATACGCCACAATTACTCGTTAAAAGCTTAACAGCAACTTATAAACTAATGTATGTCCCGAAAGCCGAAAAACAGCGGCTCAATTCCGGCTGTTCTTCAAAATTCACAGAAACAGTATTTTCAAATGCTGTCCTGCCAAATTCAGTTACCGAATAAGTCTTCCCAACTTGCCGCGCACCTCTTATTAGAAGCGGCTGCCTGACGCGGCTGCCTTTCCATTGTTTTAGAATCTGGTCAATTGTTCGTATCATAACCTTGAAGATATCTCATAAGTCAGAAAGGTCAAGGATATTATGAGACAACTTATCATAAAAGACAGGGGTGTTTTACGATCAATTATCATAAAAGAAGGGAATTTACCCAAAATTTCCTTGGGCGGAAATGGGTTTGAGGAGCGTTTGGGGAAAGTAGATGGGACGCCGCCTATACGTCCCTAATAAGCGATTTTGCCCAGTTTAATCGAATAAACATGATGGCAAACTTCAATTCGCATCAAATATAACAAGCTGAAAGCTTAGGCGGAATTCAGCATCCATTTCCAGGCAGGTATGGCTTTGACAGAAATCCCTTGTTCGTGGAATTCCTTTTCCTGATTATATGTTACCATGAAATTCTCTTTGATACCAAAATACTTGGCAGTCGTGACGATTGCTTCCAACTCCCGCTTCACAGTATCTTCTTGACTTATATCGAGACAGACCTGTAGAGCCATAACAGGATGACCGTTGCTGTCCACTGCGATGAAATCCACCTCCTGCCGTTTTTTTCTGGTCAAATAATAATGAATTCTGTGCCATCTTGAATAAATATGGATAAAGACCATGTTTTCAAGCGCTCTCGAATAAGAACCGTCCCAAATAAGGCTGTTCTTGTTGGCCAAAGCCCAGTCGATTGCGTAAATCTTCTTGTAGTTTCTTTCCTGCTCTTTGAGGGAATTTGAATAGATGGGAACCATAAACAAGAGCCATGAATCTTTGGCCCAATTTATATACCCCCTCACAGCATCCCGGCTTGTACTGAATCCGCTCTGTTTTAGATACTGAAAAACGCTCTGAAGGGTATGAGCTTTGCTGATATTCGAAAGCAGATAATTATACAGATGGATGCATTGTTGAGGTTTGCTCACATCATATCGCTGTATTATGTCCTTGAGAATCATGGTGTCGAAATACTCTCTCAGCAACGCCTCCTTTGTATATTCTTCAAGATTGGCTATGGCAGGATAGGCGCCCCATTTCAAGTATTCGTCAAACATTCTTCTTGCTTCGGCCCGGCCTTTTGTCGAACTCGTTTTATATCTGAACTCCCTGAATTTCAGAAACTCAACAAAACTCAGCGGATATACCGTAGAAGAAATTGCTTTACCCCGAAGTTCAGTTGCAATGTCATACTTTAACAGCTTGGAAGACGACCCCGTAACAATTACTTTCCAATTGGGATTTCTGGACAAATCTATGACATATTCTTCCCATCCGGAGACCTTGTGGATTTCATCCATAATAAAGAGCAGCGGGGTATTCAGTTCAAATTCCGGGTTGAGCTTCAGAAATGTGTTCTGAATCAGCGGTAAATCAGGGGCCTTCATGTTTGATAAGACAGGATTGTCAAAATCCATCAGGCATACCTGATCGATTGACTCGATAACCCGCTGACGAATCATCTCATCTGCTGCCTGCAACACCCGGAAGCTTTTGCCGACCCTCCGCGCGCCAATGACGGTTGACACCATGTTATCAACCAGTTGAAGTCTGCCCTCCCTCGGGATATATTTGGGAATGCCAAGATTTCTGAAGTCCTCGATTTTTCTTTCTATTTCTTGTTCAACCATTCGGCATCTCTATAGCTGGAAATAATTTAAGGCTAATGATTAGTCGATTTATTGTACTTTTATGACTAATTATTAGCCTTAAAAAGCAATCTTGTCAAGAAAGAATAAATACATTTTTTAGCACGAAGTGCACGAAGGAACACGAATTTACACGAATAAGGAGAAAAGGAATTTACCCAAAATTCCGGTAGTCCTTACAAAACAATGCAGGTTTGGAAATACCGCCATGTTTTGCTTTGTAAACACCTGATTTTTCACCATGTGCTGCCAGAAGCTATAATATGTAACTTGTTGAAATTATTGACCCGCATTGTTTTGTAGGGACTACCCAAAATTCAGAATTGCTGATTGTGTCTCAAACTCCAGGATGGGCATCAGTATAAGCTCATTAATGGAATATAGTATCTCTTGTCTCGGAATCTTATAAACAGATTCCAACACCCAGACGGTTTCAAGGACAACAAGCAGAGGCACGAAAAATACTCCCTTGACGGACTCAGCCTGTTTGAATATCCTGTAGATCGTTTCGGCTTGTCGCTCGTCATCCCTTACGAGGAAGCGAACCAGCATATTAGTATCCAAGCAAGGCCTTCATTTGAAATTATTCTGCATCTTCTGCCTTATCCCAGCGTCCATTTTCTTAATAGAAATGGGTTTCCTCCCCTGCTTGTGTAATCTGCCGAATACATCATCGACCTTCTTGGTGATCGGCCTAAGAAGCGCTTCTCTAGTTTCGGTGATTACAAATTCAAGTTTGTCTCCTGCGTGTAGATTCAGAGAATTCCGAACTGCTTTTGGAATCGTTACTTGCCCTTTGCTTGTAAGTGTCGCTAATGCCATAGGAACTTTCTCCTTACTATTGTTCATCTTCTTACTTTAAAGTATGAGAAAACAGATCGATAGTCAACTTTTTTTGACAGTTTGCCGCAGGCGCAAGGCGCAGGGCGTAAAGCTTGGGGAAAAGATAACATATTGTTTGTTAGCATTGCGTATTCGAGTATTCGCCGGGAACTTGGAATGATTGCCCTATCGGCTGAAAATCAGCCAGTTCTTGACGCATAAGTTTGGATCTAATTTGCTCAAAACGGCTGATAACTTTCTTGGAATAAAGTCGCTCGCCACAGTGCAAGCAAACTTCAGCGCGTATACTTAATACCGCAGTGTGCTTTCCACCACGCAGAAGTTTCTCAACGTCTTTTTCGACCATTTCGCCACCGCACACGGGGCACTTATCAAATGGTAGCATCTTTTGGCCTCCTTGTTCGCCAGTTGATCCAGTGTTTTGGATCGGGACGATATACAGTAATTAGGACGGCCCAATGGTTTTCCTGATTGTAAGCCCAGACGCTGTGCACTGGGTCGTCCCTGAAAGTTTTGCCATAGATTAGGCAACTCGGATATGGTCTATCGCTTGGATACTCCTCGATAATCTCACCTTGAAATACAGTCATTAAGATTTCGTCGAAGGATAGCCGATCGGCTTGCGCTTCCTCGTCAGCATGGTCCGTAATGCGTATTCTATCGCGCCTTATCGCGTCAATAATGACTTCTAAATTCACGGGAAGTTCCTCTTGCAGTTTATGAGCATAAGGGTCATTATTTGTTTTTGGCTCATATAGATTTCTGGTCGCTCTTCACATTTGCAGTTTTAGAACAATCCCTTATATATAAATTAGCTGTGCAATAAAAACAATAACATATCCAAAGCTGTAAAACTAAAGAGCATCCCAAATCCCAAAATTACCGGCTACCCGTTAATAAAGCCATTATTGTTATTCATATGGACCTAAAAATCTTTCTTCATTGAAATGAATTGCACAAATTAATAGGTGGTCAGACATATTGTAATAGCAATTATCTATAAATTATAATGTCTCTCTATCCAAGACATATATTCTCCGCTTTTAACTCTATCTACCCAACCTTTATTATCGATATGCCATTTAATGGTTTTTCTTATTCCTGATTCAAACGACTCATCCGGAACCCAGCCCAATTCCCTTTGCAGTTTGCTAAAATCAATGGCATATCTTAGATCATGACCAGGCCGGTCTTTTACAAAGGTTATCAGGTCTCTTCTTAGCATACTATCATCTCTGGGCACCATCTCGTCTATAATATCACATATCATTCTGACAACATCTATATTGCGCATTTCACAGTTGCCGCCGATATTATATGTTTCACCGCGTTTTCCATTTTTCATTATTAACCAAACAGCTCTGCAATGGTCTTCAACATACAGCCAGTCTCTTATATTCCTGCCATCGCCGTAAACAGGAAGGGACTTTCCTTCAAGGGAATTTAGTATAATAAGAGGGATTAGTTTTTCGGGAAACTGATATGGGCCATAATTGTTTGAGCAATTGGAAATCGTTACCGGCAAAGAATATGTTTTATTGTAAGCCCTTACAAGGTGATCAGAAGAAGCCTTTGAAGCTGAATATGGGCTATTGGGCCTGTAAGGGGTCTGCTCGGTAAAAAAACCATCCTTTCCAAGAGAACCATAGACTTCGTCAGTACTTATGTGGTGAAAAAGAGCCACTCTATTCCTGGAAAGTTCAAGCAGATTAAATGTGCCGAAAATGTTTGTTTTTATAAAGGAATCCGGCTCGGCAATAGATCTGTCAACATGCGATTCAGCAGCAAAATGGCAAACAGCATCAATTTTATAATTATTAAAAATTTCAGACATGGCTTCACGATCACATATATCTGCCTTAATAAAATCATACCGTTCAGAAAATCTTTCAGCAATTCCTGCCAGGTTTTCAGGATTTCCGGCATAGGTCAATTTATCAACGTTTATTATCCGGCCGGTAAAATCAGGTTGTTCAAGCAGATAATGAATAAAATTTGATCCAATAAACCCACAACCACCTGTAACTAGAATATTTTTCATAAAATCACCATTTGAGGGCTTGGTAAAAAGGCCATTTTCTGCGTTGCGCCGCATCCTTCGTCGTTGCGACGTAGCCATAAGTACGTCTCTTTCCTCAGGATTTGCGCGCCTTGAAACTGAACCTTTTTAATTTGCCGTCCGAATTTCGTTTTTTTTACAAAGGCATCAATAATGACTCATTACCATAAAGCATTTTTTCTGACCACTATAAAAACATCAAAAAATATCATGCATGAAAAAAACTTATACCTCGGAAGGTTACAAATTGCGTTTTTTTCGGTGAGCAATGAGCATCAAGAGCAGGGCGCGAAGGCGCGCAATAGCAGGCTATTACAAGTCTGAGCAACGCTGCTATTGATGTTCATGGCCAGCGAAAAATCGTTATTTGTGGCCTTTCGAGGTATATATAGACAGGTTTACCCCCCTCGGCTTTGAGGAATTTCTGCATGTTACATGATGACGAGGGATGGAGACTGAGCCCGGCATTCGATCTGGTGCCACTGGACTTTCGTGTTGGCCAGTGGGAGTTTCATTTGTCAAAACGCTCGAACCTCTCATTGTCAGGAATAAGTTTGTCTGTATAGAAAGTTTCTCAATTCTGTATTTTTTAGAAGTTTCATATGGGCTACATAAAATTGTTGATATTTATGGCCTGTATGGGCTATATTTTTATTTTAAAGGGGATGAAAATATGGCAAAAATTTCAACAGTCAGGGATAGAATCGAACCAGAATTAAAGGCAGAGGTGGAAAAACTTTTCAAACAACTTGGTTTGTCAACTACCGAGGCAATTAATTTATTCTATCGTCAAATTAAACTGAGAAAAGGGTTACCTTTTAATGTCGTAATCCCCAACAAAACAACGGAGAAAGTCTTTAAAGAGACTGATATAAAGAGGAATCTCATCCGCTGTGATGGAACTGATGATATGTTTGAAAAGCTGGAGATATAGATGCTTATACCATCTTACACCAAACAATTCGCGAAAGACCTTAAAAAAAATGTTGAAGCGTGGAAAATCAGACGAAAAGATTAAAAGAGCCATCAGAAAGCTCATAAATGAAGAACAGCTCGAAGCACGTTATAAAAATCATCGGCTACCTGGTAACTATAAAAACAGGCACTCACTCTGACCTTTTTGAATAATGAAAACTTCTTGCTAAACAAGCGTATTCGCAAAACAAGGGGACGTATATTTTATCTCGCCAAAGAATTTTACATTTGTCTAATTTGTCGAAAATGTCCCCTAAGTTAGCCCCTAATTCACAATTCCAGCTTTGACTCAATACCCCCTTATTCTAATATTTCCTTCACCCGTCCAATTTCACCACTTTCTAAACGGACTTTAATACCATGAGGGTGAGTCGGTGCTCTTGTCAGAACGTCCTTCACTATACCTTCCGTTAATTTTCCGGATCGCTGGTCTTTTTTCAATACTATCAGAACACATTGACCAGGCTTTATTTTTACACGGTTGGTAACATTCATGGCTTTAACTCGATTGCCGCAAAAAGAGCACTATTCCTCCAGGCAACTTATAAACTAATGTACGTCCTCCTGCCCAAACGTAGACTTTGACCCTTGCCTTTGACCCCCTGCCTTTCAAGTAATCCCTTGTCTTATTCATTCGAATTTTTCCCGCCATGTTTTTGCCACCGGAGCCAGGATGGAAAAAGCGGTTTCCTTTTTATTCTTAATAATTCCAGCCCTCATGTCTTACTGGTAGTCTGTTCAGTTCGTCTTTATAAAATTTCCACTTGGGCATGAACTCATCCATAAGTACAACAAATCTGTCATTGTGGTTTCTTTCAAGCAGGTGAACCATTTCGTGTACTACAATATATTCAAGACATTCGGCAGGTTTTTTAGCAAGTTCAAGATTCAGCCAAATCCGCTTAGCCTCTCGGTTACAGGTGCCCCACTTGGTTTTCATTTTTTTGACACCAAACTCATTGACCTGAACATTGATCTTTTTTTCCCATTTCTCAATGAGTGCTGGTAATGACGCTTTTAATTGCTTCCTGTACCATTCATCTAAAATGGATTTCATTTTATCTCTGCTTGTTTGCGGTCTTACATACAATTCAATTTTGCTGTGTTTTAGTTCAACTCTGGGGGCCGCATCCTTTTCAATCACTTTCAGCAAATAGCGTTTGCCGTTGAAATAGTGACTTTCTTTATTCAGAAATTCTCTTGGGGCTTCCCGCTCCTGATTCTTAAATTTTGCCTGCTGTTTTTTTATCCAGCTTAATTTTGAAATGGCAAATACACGGATGGCGTCCAAGTCCATTCTGGTGGGCGCTGAAATCCTTACCCGCCCAGTTGGAGGATACACACTCAGGTGGATATTCTTGATGTCTTTTTGCACAACATCAACGGTAATATTTCCCAATTGCAATTGCTCCATATCAGTATTCGCTCTGCTGTTTCACGATAGGAAAAATTTTTTCCACCTCTTTTTCATCACCCAGAACTTCATACAATTTGCTCTTAATCACCAGTTCCTTGATTTCATTCCCTTTCCAGTTATCCGGCCTGTATGTGACGACTTTTTTATGAACTGACAATGCCAGGATTTCATCTTTGCCCAGGTTGTTATACAATGCCCTCTTTGCAGGTGTATTTAAACCATCTGGTGTACTTTCGCCTTTCCCTTCGTTCACCTTTTTTGCCAGGTCGGCAATCTTTTTCAAATACGCCTTATAGCTGATGGCATTAGCCTTACGCTCTTTGATGATTACATCAAGCAGCTTCGACATTTCCTCAAAAAAAGCAGGGTCTATTAAATGCTCTTTGATGATTTTCTGGCGCACATTGTTTTCAATGGTTTCGGCAACGGCTTCCTTGCTGGCCTGTATGCCTTTTGGCAAACTATTTATAGCGTCAGCAATGCCTGTATTAACAATAAGTTCTAAAAGGGTCAGGTCTCCAAAAGGTGATATCTTTTGCGGTTCATCGGCCTGAATGTAGTTGTCAATCAAGTGCCGCATGTCGGCTTCATAGGTTTTTAAGTCAAGGGTTTCACCACTTGCTTTTCTTATTTCCTCTCTCAGTTTCAGGTAAAAATCCAGCAGCTTCTTGATGTCATTAATTTCTTTTTCGGTATAGCATGCCGCTTCCATCTCATCGGCAACATTGGCATAGGCGCGTATTAAGGCCACCGTTGCCTTATATAAGGCCGTCCTCTGCACTTCACGGTTTTTCAGTTCTTCAGGGATTTCCGTATTCCCGCAAAAGTAGCGGATATAGGCCAGGGTATCTTTCGGCGGGGCAACAGGTTCACATAGCAGGGCAATTTCTTCCACGGCATTATCAAGGCGTTCACGGCCCTTTTTCAAGCGGTCTTGCAGCAGAATATCGCAGTCTGTTTTTTCAAACTCATCATAATCCAGCTCGGAAGTATAGACCGCAACCGCATTTTCAACTTTCCGGAAAAGGTCTTTGTAATCCACAATGTAACCGAACTGTTTATCGTCGGTATCCAGCCGGTTTACCCGGCAGATCGCCTGAAACAGGCCATGATCCTGCATGGATTTATCAATATAAAGGTAGGTACAACTCGGAACATCAAAACCAACGAGGAGTTTATCCACCACAACCAGCAGTTGCATATTAGCAGGCTCGTTTATAAACTTTTCCTTAGCCTCATCTTCGTAGGTTTCGGTTTTTTTGCTGCCCAATAAATCGGTGTAGATTTTATAGATGAACTCTTTTTCGGTTTCCGTGTTTGCTCCGGTGTCTTCGGTGGTGATGTCGCGGGTGCTTGGGTTATAGGATGTAACGACGGCGCATCTGCCTTTTAGTTCGGTATCTTGAAAAAGTTCAAAATAGCGGCATGCCTCGTAAATACTGGATGCCACCAAAATAGCATTTCCTCTTTCAGAACTTAGCCGTGGCTTAACGTTGAAATCGAAAATAATGTCGCTTACCACTTTCTCCATACGAGAGCGGGAACTGAGTACTTTCTGCATAGTGCCCCATTTCTTTTTCAGCTCCGATTTCTGAAAGTCGTTCAAGCCTTTGGTTTTGGATTCAAACCAGGCGTCTATGCGCTCCGGTGAAGAAATCTTCTGGTCAATATCCCTGGCTTCATAAATCAGGTCCAGCACCACTTCATCCTCAACAGCCTCATTGAACTTGTAGGTGTGGATATATTTGCCAAATACTTCCAGGCTGGTCTGCTTGTCTTTTTTAAGGAGCGGTGTACCGGTAAACCCAATAAAAATGGCGCTGGGCAACATGGCCTTCATGGTGCGGTGCAGTTTACCGCTTTGAGTGCGGTGACATTCATCCACAAATAAGAAGAGTTCCCCAACTGCCTGACTGGGACTGCTCTCAAGTTCCTTGATAAACTCCTCAAAGTTATCGACATCCTTTTTGCCGAACTTATGCACCAGCGAGCAGAGCAGTCTCGGTTTGGCTTCTGCCAGTTGCGCCATTAAATCACGTCCGCTGGTGGTGCGCTTGATCGGCTCCCCTGCGTCGTTAAAAACCCTCTCGATTTGCTTATCCAGTTCGTCACGGTCTGTAATGATTGCTACTCTTGCATTTGGATTGTTCTCCAGTATCCACTTTGCCAACAGCACCATGACAATACTCTTACCGCTCCCCTGGGTGTGCCAGATAATACCGCCTTCCCGCCTGCGGATATGCTCCTGGGCGGCTTTGATACCAAAATACTGATGCACCCGCGGCAGTTTTTTAATACCGCCGTCAAAGAGCACAAAGTCGTAGATGATTTCGATGAGCCGCTTTTTATTGCACAGCTTGAGGAGGTATTTATCCAACCGCAAACGGCTGTCATCCGCTTCATCTTCCTTCCATTTGAGGAAGAACTTTTCCGGTGTGCCGATTGTGCCGCAGCGTAAGCCTTCGGAGTCGTTTCCGGCAAAAACAAACTGAACTGTAGAGAAAAAGGAGCCGATAAACTCTTTCTGCTGGTTGACAATGCTCTGCCGAATACCGTCACCAATAGAGACGGTGCTGCGCTTGAGTTCCAAGACACCGATGGCAATGCCGTTTACATAGAGGACAATATCAGGCCGTTTTTCACGATTGCCCAGGACAGTGACCTCTTCGGCAATAGCAAAGTCATTTTTTCCCGGATTTTGCCAGTTGATGAGCCGGACAGTCTCAAAATTCTCACCCGCCTCCGCTTTTACCTGAATACCATAGCGGAGCAGTTTGTAGATATTTTTGTTGTTGGTATAGAGGCTTTCGTTGTAGTTGTTGGCGGTAACCCGCAGTTCATGCAGTGCTTTGGTGATGTGGGCCGGGCTGTAGCCTTTTTTAGTGAGGTAATTGGTTAAAAGCGCTTCCTCGATGTTGCTGTTGTTCAGGCGGTCTTCCCAATTGCCCAGATAGGTGTAACCCAGCTCCCGGGTGAATAATTTAACCATCCGGTTCTGAGTTAGACGTTCTATTTGCCCTACCTTTATCATAGCTTTTTCTCAATGACCTTCCAATATCCGCCCCTGGCCGAACCTATGCGTTCAAGAATTCCATCTTTCTTCAAACGCATGATTTGCCATTCAATTCCTTTTTGTGTAATCCCTATTCTATTGGACATTTCCTCGATGGAAATGGAGGTATCCTCTAAAATCAGCTTCAGAATTTTCTCCCTAGTTTTCTCCCTAGTTTTCTCCCTAGTTTTCGCGGTAGTTTCGGGTGATATTTTCCCGGTTTCTTCGCTCCTTGCCTGAAAAGTTATCATCAACCCTGCAAATTCATAATTGATCTCCGGAGCAGGAACACCGGCCACTTTGCACTCATTATTTATCTTTTCTATTCCCCGCCCCCAGGCTTCAATATAACCAGCCCGGAAAAATGCGGAGGCTACGAGCGGGTTGTAAGGGATGGATGGATGTTTTTTCTGTAATAATTCTATCGACAACTCATCGGGCAGACGGCCTGCGTTCCAAAAAATAATTTTGTCCTCGTAAACACTGATCTGCACGGGATTGCCACTACTGTAATCCTTATGGACGACAGCATTGAGCAGAGCTTCCCGCAATGCCGGCGCGGGGAACAGATAGCTTTCCACCCGCTGAAGCCCCTCATAACTGATATAGGCTTTCATGTATTTCGTCAGCAGCAAGTCGATGGTTTTATCCACTTGCTGAAACAGGTTACCGTGAATTTCATCCTGATAGACCAAATCCGAATTGGTTTTGAAAAATCCGATTTTCACATAGGCTCCGGTGACATACTGCTCAGGATCTTCATGAAATAAGAGCGCTGCGGCCCTTTTAAGGTAGGAGCCTTCAACCAGATGCAATTTTCTTAACAGCGACTTCCTGTTTTCCTGCAATACCGCATCTCCCAATCGCTTGCTTTTGACAGCTTTTTTCGCAAAAAGTGCAAACGCTTTTTCCTCAAGAGATTCGGGTAATAAATTCGGCACCGGAACACTGTCCCAATGCAGACCATATTTTTTCAGAAGAAAGGCGTCCAGAGCTGAACCTTTAAGTTCCTGTTTGGTGCTTCCGCTGCGATAATGGTATTGTCCCTTATAGCTCACAGGGTAGGGGTATGGCTCGACCATGATTTCTAGAAAGTCTTTGCCCTTGTCTGTTTTCAAATTCACATCGACAATGATACCCAGAATATCCCTGACCTTGTTGGGAATGTCTTCGAGAAGTTTTCCGGCATTATCAACACCGGTGACAACCCCTTTGTCGTTTTTGCCGATAACAAGCGTTCCGCCGGCCGCATTAGCAAATCCGCATATCCATTTGATATATTCATCCCGCCAGGACGCTTTCCATTCAATGTTCTGGTTCTCCTTTATACCAAGCGTGTCCTCCCGGTAAGTAGTTCCTGCATCATGCCCTGTTTTACCTGTTTGTATTTAGCGAGTTTTGTTTCCAAGACGGATATTTCGGCGTCCATGTCGCATAATACCTTGGCAATGGCGATTTGTTCTTTTTTTGTTGGCGGAAGATTAATTGGACATTCTAAAACATCTTGCTTTTTTAAATTTGTTTGCCCTGTTCCGCTGTCAAATGCCAAAAAATATTTGTTTCTGTTAATTACAAAAGTAAGAAATATTGTGTCTAAAGTTTCAGTTCTTAATGCGCATATACGTTGATTAAGAGTATATTTTCCGCTTTTCGGTATAATAAAACACTTCGCCAGAGCCTTTCCATTTGGAATGTCACTCATTACCATTGTTATGCCCCCGATATTTAATGGGCATAAGCTAATGGATGCGTTTTTAAAAACTTCTCCTTCAGTAGAAATGAATTTTGAGTTAACTACAATGTAATCCCCGGCATCATCAATGAATTGTTCATGCGCCTTACCGTTTGTGAAAAAAGCTATCTCCCCCAGCTTCTTCACCACCCAGCCCTCTTTGGGTTTGAGTAATTTCTGCATGGCTCCCTGCTTGATGAGGCGTTTTTTGGCAATGAGTTTTTCCATGGATTGGATCAGGGCATCGGCATCGCTTAAGGCAGCGGCAATGGCGGTTTGTTCAGCTTTGGTGGGAAGGGGGATTGAAAGTGCGGATAACGTTTCTCTTGTAACCCCTTGTATTGAAGTTCCTTGATTTTGACTCTTTAAAAGAGATTGATTAAAATCAAAAAACCTAAAAAGATACTCAGCAAGTAAACTTTCTTTTTTTGGATAAATCCCTGTGAAGTCTTGGCTAATCGCAATATCGAAAGGTGCAATTGCCAATTTGCCAACACCTGTTCTTGATACCAATAATAGATTCCCTTTGCTGATAACATTTGTTGAACTGTTTTTTACAGCATCAGTTGTTATATGTCTTCTTATTTCGGTAACCTTCTGATTTAAAATATCAGCACCAGTTATCCAAGGAATATTTCCATTCCAAAGGGCTTCATTTTTAGTGGAAGGGGTTCCTCCATTCACAAACTTTTCCACAATTTCCCCCAGCCTTTTCAACTCCCAATCCTCCGGAATCACCCCCACCTCCGTCTGTTTGTAGCCAGCCGGAAGGTTACTCATCGCCGCCACCCTGCATCTTTCATCCCGCCAAGTTCCGCTTCTATTTCTTCAATGCTCGGCAGGCTCGATTTCAGGTTTTCAGGGAGTAATTGGGTAAGCTGATATTCCGAAACGCCAATGGGCTTGTGGATATCACTCAGGGCATATTCCGCTACCAGCTTGTCCCTGTTCTTGCAAAGCAGGATGCCGATGGTGGGCTGGTCGCCTTCTTTGCAGAGTTGTTCATCTATTGCCTTGATATAAAAGTTAAGTTTGCCTGCATGTTCCGGTTCAAAGTCTGTGGTTTTCAGTTCAATGACCACGTAACAATGAAGCCGGGTATGATAGAAAAGGAGGTCAACAAAAAAGTCTCTTTCACCAACCTGAATGGGAACCTGTCTGCCGATGTAGGCGAATCCAGCCCCCAGTTCCAGCAGGAAATGGGTGATATGTTCTACAAGGCTTTTTTCCAGTTCCCGCTCACCATAATTTTTGCTCATGGTGAGAAAGTCAAAGATATAAGGGTCCTTAAGCGTCTGGCGGGCAAGGTCGGACTGCGGTTTCGGGAGCGCCGCAGTAAAGTTGCTGACGGATTTCCCTTCCCGGCAGTATAAACCGCTTTCTATCTGATGCACCAGAACACTGCGGCTCCAATTGTGAGCAATAGTATTTTGAACATAATAAAGAGCTTCTTCGACATGCCGGCATTTGGAGATGATGGCGATATTGTGGCCCCAGGGGATTCGGGTTATTTGGGCAACAAGCTGTTGCCCAATTGCAGGGCTTTCTGTTTGCGAATCAGAATAATAAAAAAGATACCATTGCCGTACATATTTCAGGTTTCTGACAGAAAACCCTTTCATATCCGGAAACTCCGCTATTAAATCCGCACTGAGCTGAGGCAGAAAGCCGTCCCCCCAATTCGCGGCAGATTGTTTTTGGACAATATCAGCGCCCAGCTCCCAGTAGAATGTCAAAAGCTCTTTATTAACGGCAAGTGCAGCCTTTATCTGGATAGTGCGCACTTTTGTTTTCAGGTCGGCAATCCAGTTTTTATACTGAATATCGGTTTTAAGTTTCTTTACTTCCATACAAACCCCATCTTTTTCAGGTGAGCGTTGACTCTCTTCTCCAGCTCGATTACTTCGACGGTCTGCATTGGCAGAGGCGTTTCGTAGCGCTCTGTCAGCTCCTTTATCCGCTGGGTCAGGCGCTGGCTGATTCTATCCATTTCGGTGTGGATGTCTTTGTCGATGGTTGCCGTCCATTTGTCGTCCACCACCAGCGTTTTAATCTCGTTTTCGGTGAGTGTGGGGTATTTGGCATAGAGCTTTTTATCCAGCGCGGCATTGGCTTCTTTGATTTTTTTATTGGTTGCCGTTTGCTGTGCAAAAAGGTCGAGGTAGGCTTCCAATATCTTTATTTCTTCGGTCACATCGGCATCGCCTTTAATCTCTTTCAGGCGGTTTTGCACATTGCCCTTGTTTACCTTGCCCAGTTCGGCGAAAAAGCCTTCTTCGCCGCTGTGTTCTTCTTCAAGTTCGATAATCTGCCCGGCAATGGTTTCTTTCTCGGCTTCCAGGGCTTCAATAGCCTGCTTTTCTTTGAGGAAAAAGCGGTTTATCATCAACTCCTTGGGGACAAGATCACAGGTCCAGCCTTTGTCAACCATTTTCTTCTGTTTGTTTTCGACCAGGATGCGGTAGGTTTCGGCCTTCCAGCCGTCGGCGGCGATCAGATAACAGTCATCCTGCATCACTTCGGCCCAGTAGTTCATCAGGTGCTGATAGACATCGTATTTGTCTATCAGGTTTTTACCGGCGTATTGCTGCAGCAGGTTTTCAGACAATTCAAAAATAACATCTTTCGGTTTACATCCGGCATTTAAGTTTTTCATATACCGGGTACTGCCTTTTTTCCATTTGGCAAACACGGCCTCCATCTTTTTAGAATAGGCAAGAAACTCCGGGTGCTGAAAAATCGTCTGCTTGATCTCCGCTTTTCCCACCTTCAAATGGGAATAGTTTGTCCGTGTGCTTTTGCCAAATAGAGCTGTTTTCAGGGTCGGGTACACCGTCCAGTAGTTTTCCATGGCCTCAATATCGGCATTGGGAATATCACCCAGCAGATGGGCTTCGATATCCTGAATATCTTCGGCTTCCTGACTGTCGATATAGCGGGGAATATTCAGGTTGTATTCGTTCTTCTCAATTTTGGCAAAAGGGACCATTTTTGAGTACTTATCAATCTCGATCTGCTTATTGAAGACTTCAACGATCTTGTGAATGTCCATGCTTCGCAGCCGGTTCTTATTGCCGTCTTTCATAAAACCCTTACCGGCATCAATCATGAAAATGCCTTTGCGGTTATGGGCGTTTTCCTTATCAATCACAATAATACAGGCCGGAATGCCAGTACCATAAAAGAGGTTGGCAGGCAGGCCGATAATTCCCTTGATGTATCCTTTACGGATAATATTCGTGCGGATTTCCGCCTCCGCGTTCCCTCTGAATAAAACCCCGTGGGGAAGAATGCAGGCGCCTTTGCCCTTGCTTTTCAGCGAACGGATAATATGAAGCAGATAAGCGTAATCTCCGTTTTTGGCCGGGGGTACGCCATAATCTTTAAACCGGCCATGAATGTCACCGGCGGCGTCAACGCCGTTGCCCCAGCGTTTATCACTGAACGGCGGATTGGCCACCACATAGTCAAAGGTTTTGAGCGCGCCCTGTTCGTTCAGGAAAAGAGGATTGGCCAGGGTATTTCCCTGCTTGATTTCCGGATAGGGATTGTCATGAAGAATCATATTCATACGGGCCAGACCGGAAGTTGCAGAGTCTTTTTCCTGACCGTAAAGGGAAATGCTCTTTTCCGCTTCGTCCGCGACTTTCAGGAGCAATGAACCGGAACCACAGGTTGGATCATAGGCGGTTGTTGAGGCGCTTGTCTTGGCGGCATTAATCCCGATAATCTTTGCCATAATGCGGCTGACTTCCGCGGGAGTATAAAACTGACCTTTGCTCTTTCCGCTTTCGGTGGCGAAGTGGCGCATCAGGTATTCGTAGGCATCGCCTAAGATATCATCACCTTCCGCTCGGTTTTTACTGAAGTCCAGCGCATTATTTTCAAAAATGGCAATCAGATTGGTAAGTCGGTCAACCATTTCTTTGCCGCTGCCGAGCTTGGTCACATCGTTAAAGTCCGGCATGTCGGACAACTTGTTTGCGTCTGCAATGGGGCCGATGATTTTCTTGTTGATGTCATCGCCAATGGTGGTCTTCCCTTTGAGTGCCACCATATCTTTGAAACTTGCCCCTTTGGGAATGGTAATTGGGGCGTAGGGCACACCGAAGTATTTATCGCTGATGTATTTGATGAATAACATAACCAGCACATAGTCTTTGTACTGGCTGGCATCCATGCCGCCTCGCAGTTCATCGCAACTCGACCAGAGTGAGCTATATAATTCTGATTTCTTTAAAGCCATTTATTTTTCCCGTTTCATAAGAACAGTATTGTTTTGATCTTTTTCAACATACACGCAACATTATTAAAAGGTTCAGTAGAAAATACACTGCCCATAAGCTCTCAAGGTCGATCGGTCCCGCTGGTTAGCCATTTTGCTCTATTTCATCGAAGCCCGGTCTCACAAAATCTCTTGCATGAGGGAACTGGGTTTCGACCCTATTTTTAATGTTTTCTAACATTGCAATAAAATTTCGAACTTGTTTTTCCTGCTCAGGGAAAGAGGTCAATAATATTTTCCATGCAGATGTTGAGCGATCTATGCCGATTAAAGCAACTTTTGCGGATCCATCGGAGTCTTTTGGAAAGTCGTTGATATCTGTTGGCTCTTCACTTGAGGCACTTTCGATGGCTCTTTTTAGTTTTACGTTAATTTGGTATTGATACCATCTAATGATTTCGATTGCGTCTTTTATACTAATCGTTTCCTTGACTGGATTATTTTGGGAGGAAATGAGACGGATTCGGTTTATCTCATCTTCCTTCTTAAGGAATAAATATTCATTTGAATTGAACCATTCGCTAATCGATTTTGCATAGTTTTTTGATGTATGAGATATAAGATGTGCTAAAAAATTTTCTTTATTGGCGTCTTCATTTTTATAATTCTTCTCGATATCAATTGAATCAAGATCAATGCCTTTTTCTTTTGCCATTTCTTTAATCATGGCCAGAGTATTTCGAAGCATTTCAGAAAGTTTTTGCCAAAAAGCCTCGTTGAGTTCATCATTTTCTTGAAGATTGCCAAACTGTTCTTCGACAAGGACGCAATTCAAACATCTTGAAGTGAACTGGCAACGTTCGCACCATCGATCACAATAATTATAAATGCCTGGAATATGTCTAGGATCTTTAGCTTTAGCAAGTTTCTTTAAATAATCTTTTTCCATAATGTATGTGATTTGCTTATGAAATTATTCATATTGGCTAACCATTAAATGTTAAGAAATAAATCAGTGATATTTGATATTAACAGGTCGTTTCTTGATTGTTATAATATCTTAATATTACATCATTTTTAATGAAGGGGCAAGAATTATATAATCCTAAACGAGATAGGGGAAACGGGAATATTGGAGCTGCAAATGTGGGAGAATATAAGGGACGAGTTAGACTAATTGGACTTGTGTTTGTTCTGCCGGAGAATGCAGTATTTGTCTAATTTATCAAGAATATCACCAATTCCAATAATTTTTCGGAATACTCTATTAAGCTCAGAATAGTCTTTAAGCTCCGTTTTGTCAGGTTTGTTTTGAGCAAGCCTGCTTAACTCAGTTTCAATAAATTTACTAATAAGCAGTATTCTCGGAGCATAATCAAGGTCTTCACCTGATCTTTTTCTTTTAAGCAATTCATCTATTTTGATCCGCAACTCCTTGGCATCAACCGTTTTTCTCATCAAAATCTCAAATTCCATCGGCACAGGACAATTATATCTTTTGATCCACCGGCAGGCTAATATAGGCCGCAATACATAGAAATATTTCTTGATCCATATCTCTTCACCTTTTAGATAGTCCCGGAAATTACCCTTTGCCATATGAAGATAATGGTAATAGCAATTTCTTGACGAATAATATTTTGGCAAAAGATCTTTAATCAATTTGGCATGGTTATCTATTTTATTATATACAATTGGTGATTGGAGCCATTCCAATAATGGTGGATTTGATTTGCGTAATAATTTTAATGTCTTCCGCAAATCCCAACCATTAATATCAAAAACTCCATCAGCAGGCATTTCTATTACATCTCTTCGATCTTCTACACTCAGATACCAATTAAGATCGTGGAAATAAATAAACCTTACATCATAATCACTATCTTGTGATTCGAATCCCCATGCTCTACTGCCTGATTCGCATGCATATATAATTTTAACATTATATTCCTTCTCAATGATTGAGAGTTTTTTAGTTATTTTTTCTTTCATATTCATCGAATGTCCGGGCGGCCAACAAGATGGCTTTTGTACACAGATAAACTCACGGCAGGTTGAGATAATTTCAGTCAGCGTTCATCAGCGTGTTCGGCAATCATTATAAATGTAAAATTTTTTTGAAAAGATACGTCGATGGAGAATCTGCTTTTATGGGGTCTACTATTGACCCATGTCAGATAAAAGGTTATATATAATTTAGAATGTTTGTCATTAACCTGACGGCTCAACTTCCATAGTCACATTGAAATTTGTTCTACCTTTCTCTTCCTTCTCGAACAATATCCACTATTTCTTGCGTCGTAATATTGGCTTTAATTGATGGAACATCTAAAGGTGAAGAAGCGATCTTTTCCGGAACCAACGCGAAAGTTCGCCCGTCTTTCCTTCTGATTAGTACCTTTCCAGTATTTTCAGCCTGTTCAAGAACTATAGAGAGCTTTTGTCTGGCTTCTGAATATGTATAAACTTGCATTTTAGACCTCCATTGTTTCGACGTTGAGATTTTGAGCAGCTGTCTTTAGCTTTTGATCCAACGTCAATAGCGGTGCTTTATATCTAATAGCACAATCCAAAAAATAGGTATCGTATGCATACATCTTGGCTTGTTTGGAAATTTTCAAGGCATTAATAAAGTCTGGTTTGGTATACCGAAGAGGGATACTGCCGAAAATTACAAGACCTTTCTGGGCTTCATCAAGTGTCAACCTGCTCTGTTTAAACATAGCCGAGAAGGCATTGCCGATTTCCCAAGGAATAGAACCAGGTACAATGAGTGTATTTCCAGTAGTCCCGCATGGCTACGTTGCTCGTCGGTTAAATAGCTCGCTATTCGCCCTCCTTGCGTCTTGCCATGCGAGCGCCTCAACACCTGAAAATGTAAATTTATTTTTGAGCGAACCCTTAATTTTGCAGTCGGGCAAATATTTCTCCCAACTTTTTTTCCTCCTCGATCCCCATCATAGTACGGGGAATATCAGGATGGATATCTTTTCCTATGGCGATTCTTTTTGCTATTCCGCCAGGATTGTAAGGCAGGAGTTCGCATGTGGTAATTCCTGCGCTTTTCAAGAAACGAGCTATCTGAGTCAGGTTGTCGGTTGTTGCGGTAATTTTGGGCACAAGGGGCAGCCTTGGTATGATTCTGACGTCTGGCTCCTTTACAAGATCAGTAAGATTGCTCAGTATCTGTTTATTACTTTTCCCCGTATATTGTTCATGTTTACGAGGATCGTACAGTTTAATATCATAATAGATGAGGTTAATATATGGTAGAAGTTTTGTTTTAAACTCATCAAGGTTAAACATGCCGGACGTCTCTATTGCAATGTGGACGTTATTCGCCTTCAATCCCTTCATGACTTTACCAACGTAATCCATATAGAGCGTTGGTTCACCGCCCGAAAAGGTTACGCCCCCTTTTGAGGTTTCATAAAAGATATGATCACTCAGGAGTATTTCAATCAAGTTGCTGACGGAATAGTGCTTGCCGACAATCTTGAGTGCTGTTGTCGGGCACTCTTCAGCGCATTTGCCGCAGGCCGTGCACCTGTCCCGAATAATCCTGCCGGCGTGTTCGAAGCTTATAGCGCCTTCCGGACAAACTGTTTTACAGTCGCCGCAATTTATACAAAGTTTGGGATAAAAGGCGATTTCCCGGCCGCTCTTCATGGACTCCGGATTATGGCACCAGAGACAGGAAAGAGGGCATCCTTTCATAAATACGGTGCTTCTTATACCGGGCCCGTCATCAAGGGCAAAGTGGTGTATGTCGAATATTAAGGGCTTGCGCTGGGCATGAAGTAGTTTTTCATTTTCGTTCATGCCCCGCCTGTTACCATTAATTGCAGATGCCTGGCCATATAAGCAAATTTATAAAGGTAGTTAAGATTGCCGTCAATAGTTACATCCTGTCTCAGGATTGAACCAAGGATGTCGGGTTTTGGTGAAAGAAGATAGTCCATAAGCGCCTTTGCATTGCGGAACGTCACTGTGATATTTGTCCTGTCTATAGCCTTTTCATAGACTTTCATTTGGTTGTCTCGAAAAACAGCAGCTACTGTAATCTTGTTATCTCTGCTCTTAAAAAGATATCTGCCGTTAAAGTTTTTGATGTTTCTTTTGAAGTCTTTATTAAGAAAGAAAACCAGGCTCATTAATTTCAGCAGCAGTTCGAGGAACTCTTCTGCAACCTCGGATTCAATGCAGTTGAGAAAACGTTTCTGCAAAGTCTTTGCCCGGATATTACGCAGCAGAATAAAATTTGAAATATTTTCCAGCATCACAATCCCCTGAACTTAGCACACCTTCGGTACAGGCTCTTAGATTTTAGCTCTTAGCTAATGGCTTTTAACTTCTTACTAAAATTGACAAAAATGGAAATTCCCATGCTGTCAAGTTACTCAAAAGCCAGCATAGATTTATGTTTTTCGGGAAAGGGTACAGCCTTTCCGGTTTTTATGTTGTATGCGGTCCTTGTGATAATCTCCTCTTTCATTGCTTCGTTCAGGTCCTTAAAGTACGCTGAATAGCCGGAAACTCTTACCAGCAGTTCCGGATACTTGTCAGGATTATTCCTGGCCTCAATAAGATCCTCGTAAGACATAATGTTAAACTGTATATGGAGCCCGCCATAACGGAGATATGCCTCAACTGCCTGACCAAATGTCTTAATATCTTCTTCACCCTCAACAGATGGATATTTGAGGTTAAGTGCTTCGCCGCTTGCTATGCATTGGCTTTCAAGCCCCCCTACCGCTTTAAGGCATGCTGAAAGATCATTGGCTGCCTGTGATACCGGAGTAATGCCGCTGGCAAATACCTGGTATGCTTTCCTCCCGTTCGGAAGGGCTCCCGACAGTTTACCCTGACCGGCATGGTTTGTCATGGTCCAGTAGCCTGGTCTGTACTTTCCGCCTCTGTAGTTAGTATGGCTCTGGTAGAAATCATACAGAAAGCGAATCAGATTGTGAGAATTTTTTTTTGCGATAGGGTCTTCAGTACCGTATTTCGGGGTTTTGTTGACCAGGTAAGCGTGAAGTTTTTCATAGCCCTCAAAATCGGCCTTCAGTGCCTTTGAGAGTTCATTGAAAGTACATTTCTTATCGATAAATACTGCTTTTTCGATAGCGTTCAGAGAATCTACTGTATCGGCAAATGCGATATGTGTAGCCCCCGATGAATTATAAAGAGCGCCTCCGAATATGAGGTCTTTACCTTTTTCCATTGGTCCTTCAAAGAATGCAGAAAGGAGTGGCGACGGCAGAATTTCCTGATAAGCATGCCCAAAATATTCGTTTAAATCAATTGCCTTTCCTATAAGCCACTCTGACTGGTTTTTGAATGCTTCCCAGAACTTTTCAAAGCTATTGAATTGTGAGGGATCACCGGTTTTGGGGCCTATTTGCTCATCTCCGGTTACAGGTCTTTTTCCATTATTTAAAGCCAGTTCAAGCACAGACACAAGATTCAGCATGATGGAACTTGATGCATCGTAACTTCTGCCGGCAGAGGCCAGTTCCACGCATCCAATGACGGCATAGTCTCTTGCATGTTCAAGTTTAGTCCCCTGATTTTCAAGAACCTTAATGACTGCAACATCATTATGAATTGCCGGAACCGCTTTTGTGTTAACAATGACCTCGGCCAGTCTGTCGCGATACTCTTCTGAATTCTTCTCGTAGTGATAGCGGGAGTTTAAGCTTGGATCCCTTGTCTTTAACAGTTCCGTGACCCGCAGCATGATATAGGTGAGGTCGTTTACGGCATCTTCGCCCTTTTCGTCAACCCCGCCAACAGTCACAGCCGGCACGGTGCCTGCCCCTCCCCAAAGTTCTTCAGCCGTCTCAGGCACAAGATTGGTATTATCGTTGAGTTTCAGCCAGAAACAGCCTGCCAATTCCATGGCTTCTTTTACAGTCAGTATCCCTTTATCAATATCTTCTTTATAAAATTTATAGAGGATCTGGTCCAGCCTTCCAGGACTCATGGCCATATTAATATTTTCAGCATGTATTGCCACCTGTACTATCCATATAGAGTTAATGGCCTCCCGAAAAGTCCTCGCCGGTTTTGCAGGAACTCGGCTACATACATCTGCCATCTTCTGAAAATTCTCTTTCCTGAATGGGTCGTGTTCTTTTGCAGCAAGCTCGGCCGCCTTTTTGCTGAGATTCTGTGCGTACTCGATAACGCCTTGCATGGCTATCTGTACAGCCCTGTAAAACTCAAGCTTCTGCCTGTTTTCTTCAGTGAGGTTTTCGTCCTTCTTTAATTCTGCCTCCTTTAAAGCAGCCTGCTCAATAATATATTCCACTCCTTTATCAAGGGCTACCTTGTAATCAGGCACTGTGTGGGAAATACAGCCCACCTTGCTTGCAATGAAAAAGACAATGCGTTCAAGTATTCTCATGCATTCAGGATTATTGTGTTTTTTTCTTGTATACTCGATTATATTTCTCTCCATCCAGTAGGGATTAATGTCAAAATTTAACTCCTCAGCCTCCTTTTTAGAGAGCATCAGGGGGTTCTTTTCTCTTGTACTTATGGTGTCGAGTTCGGGCCAGATCGTCATACCCGTCCATTCAGGATAGACAGGCGCGCCAAAGGGCTTGGATGTAGTTGTCCCGGCCAGAAGACTGTCATCAAAAAAGAGTGGAGACTTGTTAGAAAGGAAATGCTTTGCCGCATTGGCGTACCTGATTTCTGCCGGTTCTTTATCGGGAGACATATCCCTTAAATACTCGGTGTAATATCTTGCCCGTTCGATACAGACCCTGGGTTTTTTACTTAAAAGCTCTTCCCTTAATCGTTTGAGGATGGATAGATTATCAAGAGTATATTCCTTTAACCTGATGTCCTGTAACGTCACGGCGCCCATGATTTACCTCCTTTCAGTTGTTCGATTTGCTTGGTGCCTGAACAAAAACCCTCCAAATTACACTTTTCCTGTCATTGCGAGGGAAGCATGACCGAAGCAATCTCGATGAAAACAAGGGGATTGCTTCGTCGTTCGTTCCTCATTCCTCGCAATGACAGCTTGCAACTATGGGTTTTCGTTGGCACTACTTATGTATGATGCTCAGGCCGCACAGATTCCGTATAATGGCAATATATCGCGAATTACGATCAGGCGGTGAGCCTGTATTGCATCATGGAACAGTTTCCAGTCACTGCTCAAAAACGAAGGGTCATAGGGGAAAATGTCGCTTTTTTTGTCTGTTATCTTTCGCGTCCCTAAGGTCTGATGTTTCCAGGACCCCGCCCCTTTGGGTCGATACTCTAATTTGACAGAAGGAAAACTGAAGTAACCATTATGGATAGCACGAAGCCATTTACGGTGGCGGTCATGTCCGTCTTCATCAGTAATCGAGCTAAGCAGGTCCGCAATCTTGTCCCGATCATTTACCGGCAGGCCCGGAACGTTGGCCTCGGGATCACCCACACGATAACGCTGCATGGCTTTGCACATTTCATTTGCCGCTTCTGAGAAGATTTCGGTATTATCCCTCCTTACGATATTTCCGTGACAGTCCTCGTAGTTCCATTTCAAATAAGGTCTGTCAGGATAGCTCAGCGCAGCGCCATGTCCCAGAGGCAATGCGTCGCCGACAAACTTTCCGGCTGCTTCATCAAAAGCGTCACCAAAAAAATCTTTGAGCTTTCCCAAAAAACCGGCATCAGGCTGGTCGTTGTCGTCAAGCGCTCGTATGTTGTTAACATTATGAACAATGCCGGCGAACCCCTGGTGTGCCCATGTATCAGCATACACATGCATAGTGACACCAAGCCGGTAAAGTCCATAAAGGGCGTGCCTGTCCTCAATACATAATCGCACCATATCCTGTGCTATATAGCTATTGGGTCGGCAGATGATTTTTTCGACAAAGCTCCCTTCGGGGTTCTCACCGGGCTTTATGCCTCCATTGCCGGGCAAAAAGTGGAATGGTATCCATACGAAATGATTGGCCAGTTTATGAAAATTTCTGTAGTCTAACATTTTATGCGCGGAGCTGATACGAGAATACATAGCACCGTTGTCAAATTGAATTGCGCCGGAGTTGGTAGCATCATCCACATATTGTGAGCAGTAAGCGATGGTTTCAGCATCTCGATGAGCGAAACCGGCTAACCGTGCGACAGTGTATGTTACGCCATGATGAAAGTCTATCTGCATTTGTTTTCCCTCCTTATTGTGAAAGGTTTACTTATGCTGAAGCCTATTATTCCGTATCAAAGAGGATGAACTCTTTAATTGCATGCCAGTCGTCATCCATCAACATAAAGTAGCCGAAGTTTTCATATTTGTACAGGGCGTGGTCTGTTCCCGGGTCATATGGAATTTCCGGCCTGGTGGAATAGACCAACTGGCCGAGATACAATCCATCGGCTATTCTTACTACTTCGTCGAAACAGAGATGATCAGGGGGCATAGTATGAAATTCAGGCCAGCGATAATTGAACTGCAGAAGCTCCTTTTCCCTGTTTTCCGGGTTAAATGACTTACCGTTTGCGGCGATAAAGTAAAAACTCTTTACGTGAATTTCCTTCCTCCTCTCCTCTTCATCCGGATACTCCACGACCATTCCTATCTTATCCAAATGCTCGATAAAAGCGGTAGCAGGAAGAGAGAGGTCAATGTCCTTTCTATACGTATTCGCGCCGAGTATGATAGGTTCCACCCCTTTATAGTACCGTGCATTATCTCCGATGTACCTTTTTATATCATCAACCGTGGTGCTGTTGAAGGTCTTGCCTGACCAGGGAGAGAATGGCCTGATCGCCGGATATAGATCGTTCAGGACACTCCGATCAAATTTATTCAAAAAGCCGGCATTTTTGAAAGACACAACGCCTCCGTGCAAAAAGCCGTTAATGCCGTCGGGCCGTTCACCACACATGAAGATCTTATGCAGCTCATCAAAATATTTGTCTTTGAAGGAATCTCCTTTTTGGATGCCCTCATAAATATCCTGGAGATAGTGCAGAATGGTTGGCCGGTCTCCCAGTGCTTCTTGAATGACTTTGCCCTCCGGGCATTCTGTGAAGGTAAACGTGGTAAACTTTTCATCAAGGTCATCAGCCATCGTATATGTCAGATCAGGAAAGAGTTTGTTCTTTTCATGAAGCCACGTATCGTCCATGAGGGCAAAATATCCGAAATTTCTGTACTTATAATCTTTCTCTTGCACTTCCGGACTGTATTTTTCAAAAAGGTATTTTGGGGCAGTGGCGTAGTAGAGCTTGCCCAGGTAAAGGCCTTTTGATATTTCTACCATCTCGTCTATAAGAAGCCTGTTGGGGAGGCGGTTCGACAGGCTCTCCCATCGATAGTTCAGGGCCATGACTACCTTTTCCGGATGTTCAGGGCCTACTGAAAAAGCTTTCTGAGCAATAAAAAGTCCGCCTTTTGCGTGTATCCATGACCGTTGTCTTCTTTCGGGCTTTGGAAGACTTTCCATGTCTATGACAGCGGAAAGGAGATAGTTCGAAAGTTTATTTACAATGTTTTTGTTCTCCTTCCTGAAGGAATTTATTCCAAGATAGGCTGTTTCCTTGCTGTCTTTAAAGCCTTCTGTCAATTCGTCCAATCTCTTCTGATCAATTTTTTTGAAGTTTTTGCCCGCCCAGGGAGATGTCTTGGAAAACACTCTTCCGTAAAGGGTCTGAAGGATGTCAAGCTCTTCTCCGATCCCAAGTTTTCGACGGGCATCTTCAATCACTGTGTAAATATCGAGCCCTGTTTTGAGGCTGATGGTAATACCATGGTAATAGCCGTCCATATCCCCGGGAGGTCTTCCGCAAAGGAAGAGCGTATCCAGTTTTTTTCCTATTTTTCCATGGGATTTACCCTTGTTCAAAATCTCTGCGTAGTAATGAATAAGTTCTAAAGGGGTTTTTTTGTCCTTCATATCTTCTCTCAATATCTCCTGAAGGAGCGGGTCTTGCATATTACATGATTCGACAAATGTAAAAGATCGTGTCAACTCAACATCTGGAGAGTCTCCAGCCATCTTAACCGTCTTTTGACTGCAGGCCGGAAGAAACAACAATGATAACATAATACATATTGCTTTTATTTTCATAATATTACCTCCTTTGGGGATAGAGTACTGAAAATGACTTTTAAATTTTGAATAAGAAATTTGATTATTATTATTTCTGTTTTTCTTTTGGCGATAGTCTTGATATTTCATCTGTAAGACCGGTTGTGGCTGCAATTTTAATCTTATATTCTGTTTCATATTTCCATTCATGGAATTCTTCTATCTCTTTTGATTTTTGAGATTCAACTTTAACGCTCGTTTCATAGGCAACTTCGTTTACATAGATCTTATCTACCTTAATCTCAGTATCTCCTCCATTCCTAATGGTAAGTATTATTTTCCTTTTTGTTGGGTCGTCATCATAAGCAAACTTCATGTGTTCAATGGTAATCTTAGCAGCGGCTTCAGCCCTTTTTTCTTTTGCTGTTCTTGCTCCAAAGTAATATCCGATAACAATGCCAGCGAGTTCAATATACATTAGAACAATTTTAGACAATTCAATATCATAAGAAATGCTTAAAAACACTATAATCGTGAAACCAACAACGAATACACCTGCGATAGCTCTCCTCATCTCACCCTTGTCGAGATTGCGATCTGCATACCAGCCGGCTCCAAGTATTCCCACAAAAACCACAAGTATTATAAAAACAACTATTGCTGTAAGCGAAAGGGAAATTTTAGGTGTTGTAACGGCTATTGAGTGTTCTCCTTCAACACTTGTAGGGTCTATACCAGAGGCATAGATTTTACCTAAGATTGGATAACTTTTTTCTTTGGCGGTAAGAGGCGCTGTTACGTCATAGGAGACTACCTTGGTTTCTCCAGCGCTTACAGATGGCCAAGTCCATTTTCTTTCAGAAAGATTAAACAACGCTCCCGCATTGTCCACAGGAGCAACAGTCCAGCCGCTTGGAATGTTTTCATCCAATATAAAGTCTTTTACGTCTTGATTTACAGTCAGTTTAACCTTCACCCCGTATGTAAAACTAGGAGCTATCATCCCTGAGCTGATAAATCTAGTCGCTGTAAGCGGATGGATAACTTTACCATAAGCACTTATTAGCGGTAAAACTAATACCAGAATAAAAAGTATTCCCATTACCGTTGAAACTGCCTTAATTCCATCAATAAGCCTCAGTTTTAACATTGTTCTTTTGGCCTCTTTTTTTGTGCTTTAAACGGAAGTGCTATCTCAAAATTCAGCAGACAGGGGCATTAACGCCCCCTGTCTCCGGTTCTGCAAGCTAAAATCCAAACTGTTTGGTAGGAACATATTCTTTCCTAAAAAGTGTCCACCAATCCTTGGCCATCCCCTGCAGGACGTATTCATATGGCAACCAGCCGTAGCCACCGTCACCCCAATCCGTACCCCAGGAGTTTCTGATCAAGAGCGCACCGGCTGTCTCTTTTCCGCATATGGGATTATTAACTGCTACTGCATCATCATATCCTACGGCTACAACAGCATGGCCACCTAATATTCTTTCTCCTGGACATGGAAATGGAATTTTTCCTGTAGTTCTAGCCTGCCCTATTGAGCTGAAAACTGTAAATCCGAACATGGAAGGCAACTTGGCTGCCAGATGTGCCTTGATCC
This sequence comes from Deltaproteobacteria bacterium, assembly GCA_030272815.1. Classification (GTDB taxonomy): domain Bacteria; phylum Desulfobacterota; class Desulfobacteria; order Desulfobacterales; family ETH-SRB1; genus B13-G4. The sequence continues at coordinate 9,056 of JAJSZT010000001.1, read as the reverse complement.
ACTGAAGAAGAGTTGCCACCGGGGTTACTGGCGGATCAAGTCTATAATAGTTTATTGTCTGGTAATTTTGAGCAAAGGCATAGCAAAAAGCAGGTGGTTCCATATCAAAGTGAATCGTTGGAGGGGCTACCGGCGTCGGCTTTTCGGTAGTATAAGGCCAGTATTTTTCTGGCGGCACCCCGAAGAGAACCATTGCCCCCATTGTGGAGCGGATAAAGGCCCCAGTATCTCCGGTCCAGCCCAAAAGGTTTCGGGTCGCTTTATAGAGAAAGAGCCTGGATGCATCAATATGGATTCCAAAGGCTTTTCTTTCATAATATTCTATCAGTCCCACGCCAGCCTGTGCAGTGCATGATCCCAGCGGGCCTTGATCCTCAATGCTCGAATACCACGATCTCAGATCTACAGAAGGCGGCAGGCTTACCTTTTCTGATTCTGCCAACCTTATTTCCTCAAGCATAGGCTTAATCTTTTCATGCTCCGGTGAGTAATCCCTATAATCAGGGAGATCAGGTAACCATCCCATTCCCATTTTATCAATTATTTCTGCCATGTCTTATACCTCCTTTTTAGTGCCACAGACTCCTCATTCCCTGATCCCCGATCCCAGCGAACGGTTACGATCTAACGAACAATTATCTGTGGAATATCTTGAAATCGTTGAATTTTTGGATCGATTCTTACTACATTGACATGAACTATGGTGCCGGAAACATGTAATTCATAACTACCTACAAAATATATATACCTGTGGTTTTTCCAGGAAGCTGAACTTCTATACCTCCAGAATGAATTGTAACATCGGGAAGTTCATTAAATTGACTGATTAAGACCTGACCATCGGGCAGTATCTGCTTTATTCGGGGTGGTATATTGCAATTAATCGCAATTTCAATAGAAATAGGATGTGGCATGGGGTCATAACCATTATTAATAACGACCAAAACAACATTGCCGCGAAATTCTCTCAAATATGAGTATAGGAATTGATCAACATATAAAGTAAAAATATAACCGTAACGAATAGCTTTATTTTCGCTCCGTAATTTTATCATTTTAATTATATGGTCAAAAATATCCAGTTCAAAAAGATGGTCTTCGGCAGGTCTATTATCAGTACCAAATATAGACCATGGCATATCGCGTCGATTGTCTGGATCCTGCCTTCCTTCCAAGCCGATTTCGGTCCCATAGTAGACCTGTGGAACTCCCCTGATTGTAAAAAGCAAAGAAAGACATAATTTGAGAATTTTGCGAGCAAGATCGCGGTCCCAATGACCAAGTCTATCTAAAATTTCAGTTGTAATACGCCTATCCAAATCATGGTTGTCTAATAGAGTAATCAGACGATTGGCATTGGTATATGGTTTATTTAAATCTAGTATTCCTTTAGGTTCGTTTGGATGTAATCGGGGACGTGCAATTTTAGTCATAGGCTGGTCCCACACTATAGTATCCTTAATAGCGCCACAGAGAGGAAAATCAAATAATGTATCAAAATCATGTTGTTGTTGGTAATGACCTACGCAAATTGGATTCCAATCCAATACTTCACCAATAAGTGTTACCTGGGGATTACTTGTTTTGATATAGGATTTAAAAAGATACCAGAAAGTGGGCTCCACATGCTTTACGGTATCCATACGGATTCCGTCGATCCCCGTTTCTTTGATCCAGTCTATAATATTTTGGACGAAATAATCTCCGACTTCGGGCTGATTATGGTCAAGATCAGGCAACCCGAAGAGCCAATGCTCTATAGGATCATCATGATGGTGAATATTAAAATGACGAGGTTCAAATTTTTTGTAAGAATAAGCTTCATAAGCTGGTGTATGGTATCCAGTGTGATTCACTACCATATCCAAAATAACTTTGATTCCTGCATTGTGGAAAGTGTCAACCAATTCTTTGAGATAGTACCTGCTTCCTTCAGCAAAGTCGGGATTTATACTATATAGGTGTGGATCTACTCGCTCAAAATCTATTGCCCAGTAACCATGATAACCCGCACTGTCGAAAAAATCATGAATATTCAAATATACAGGCGTAAGCCATAAGGCCGTAATGCCTAAAGTTTGGAAATATGGTATTTTCTTTTTTAATCCAGCAAAGTCGCCTCCATGAAAAGCTCGCGGATTTGTTAGATTTACATCTTTGTCATTATCTGAGTCACCGTTATAAAAACGATCGGTGACAACAAAGTAAATCACATCATTTTGTGTTAGCATGGATCACCTTATTTTAGATTTTTTTACCAATAGGATGCGGCAAAGGATCCGACGTAACAGGGTGGTTTATATAGGCTTTAAGAAAATAGTATCTGAATATTAAGAGAAGTTGCCGCTGAAGTTGTAATCAATTAAATAGTTAATATAAATATTAGCAAAAGCTCACTGCAAGGTCAAGAAATTTATTGTAGTAAGTATAGCAAAATACCCATGCCCGGTTTAATTTCTCCAATCCATTAATACAGGCTCCTTAACAATGAGCTCAATAGATTTTTTTGCTGTTTCAGCAGCTTCAGGGAAGAATTGTTTGAGCCCCATTATGTGCCTGAAGAAAAGTTATAATGCAATGGATGTCACTGAAATTCTCAGAAAGCAGCTACTCAAAAAATTTCATCCTCTTCATGCCTGTCAAATGCATCAAAAGGTATACTCCGCAAATACTGCCCATCACATCTGCAAGAAAATCCATTATATCAGCATTTCTGTATGGCACAAAATACTGGTGAACTTCATCACTCATGCCGTAAAGAGATGATGATAATATGCTGAGCATTATCACCAAATTTATATTTTCTTTGAATCGTTGGGTTCTGAATGCCCTGAAAAAGAGAATTCCAAGGATGGCATAGGCTGCAAAATGGATGAGTTTGTCAAGATAAGGCAGGTTTGGGATATTTTCAGGGGAAGGATAAGAGGACTGAATAAAAATCAAAAGGCAGTAAATTATTACAGGAAGCCAGTGATATATAAATTTTTTACTGCCTGACAAATTTATATCACCATCCGGTAGTCGGCCGTCTCTTCCCAAATAATGCTTCACATGGCGAATTTTTTGTAACATGTTTTTTAAGCTTGCTGCACCATAAAGACTGGAATGTCCGGCAACTGCCGTCCATTGCGTCCAGTTTGGCAAAGTCGGCATGCTTACACTTAAGATCACACCATTTTATCCTGTGAGTTGTAACACCAGCGTTATTTGTTGTCATAAATTGTTATTATCTATTTCTTAAAAATATCTAATTCCAGCTCCCTGCCCCTTATATTCGCAAGAACTTTATTTAAAAAATCTTCATGCGTGACTCCGAATCTGACTTTGCCGTCCAGAGTTCTTACTGAAAGAGTGTTGGATTCTCTTTCTTTCCCGCCAATTGTAAGGATAAGAGGAATTTTGTTCAACTGGGCATCACGGATTTTTTTGTTAAGGCTTTCAGTTCTGCTGTCAACCTCTGTCCGCAATCCCTGCTCTTCAAATTCTGTTTTTACAGAATTTGCGTAAGAAACAAGCTCATCATTAATTGCCAGAATAGCAACCTGTACCGGAGACAACCATAAAGGAAATTTTCCTGCAAAGTGTTCAACAAGTATCCCGAAAAACCTTTCAATAGAGCCGTAAATTACCCTGTGAATCATAATGGGACGGTGTTTTTCATTATCCTTTCCTATATAAGAAAGATCAAATCTTTCAGGCAAAGACATATCAAGCTGCACAGTCCCGCATTGCCATGTGCGGCTGAGCGCATCTTTTATGTGCATATCTATCTTCGGGCCGTAAAATGCACCATCGCCCTCGTTTATTTTATAGTCCATGCCGTAGGAATCAAGCGCTGCTTTTAAACCATCTGTAGTTAATTCCCACTGCTTATCCGATCCTATTGACTTTTCAGGTCTTGTGGAAAGCTCAAGATAAAAACCAAGACCAAAGGTTGAATAAATCCTTTCAACCAGCCTCAGAACTTCAACGATTTCATCTTCTATCTGTTCTTCGGTCATGAAAATATGAGCATCATCCTGATGGAAAGCTCTGACCCTGAAAAGGCCGTTCAGCACTCCGCTCAGTTCGTGACGGTGTACAAGTCCGATCTCAGCGGCACGAACAGGCAAGTCCTTGTATGAATGGGGTCTCATGCCATACAGAAGCATTCCGCCGGGACAGTTCATCGGCTTTATTGCGTACTCCACATCATCAATAACGGAGGTGTACATATTCTCTCTGTAATTATCCCAGTGCCCGCTCTTTTCCCATAAAGAACGATTAAGCATAATCGGTGTCTTTGTTTCAACATAGCCTGCTTTCCTGTGTTCCTCCCTCCAGTAATCTAAGAGCGCATTCCAGATATTCATTCCCTTTGGGTGGAAAAAAGGCATCCCCGGCGCTTCTTCGTGAAAGCTGAAAAGATCGAGAGCCGCACCAATTTTTCTATGATTTCTTTTTTTTGCCTCTTCAAGGAAATTTAGATAGGCTTTAAGTTCTTTCTTGTCAAAAAAGGCTGTACCATAAATTCTCTGCAACTGGGCTTTTGTCTGATCAGCACGCCAGTAAGCGCCCGAAACCTTCATTAATTTTATTGCTTTTATAAATCCGGTATGAGGAAGATGCGGGCCGCGGCATAAATCCGTAAAATCTCCCTGCTTGTAGAAAGATATTGTTCCATCTTCAAGCTCTGAAATCATTTCGAGTTTGTATGGCTCGTTTTCGTAAAATTGAACTGCTTCGGATTTTGAAACCATCTTGCGTTTAAAAGGAATTTTTGCCTTTATTATTCGTTTTATTTCTTCCTCAATTTTGGGAAAATCGTCTTTTGAAATCGGCTCCATATCAATGTCATAGTAAAAGCCATCCTCTACAACAGGCCCGATAGTCAGCCTGGCATCCTTATAAAGATGTAAGATTGCCTGTGCCATGACATGCGCAGCACTGTGGCGAAGTATTTCCAGAGCTTCCTTGTCTTTGTTTGTGATAAGGCGCAGATGGCAATCATTAATAATTCTTTCACTCAAATCAAGCAGCCTGCCATCAACTTCAACAGCAATTGAATTTCTCGCCAAACCCTCTGAAATACTCCTGGCGACATCCAGGCCGGTTGGCGCATTCTCAAAACTTTTTATACTTCCATCAGGAAGAGCTATGTTTATCATTATATTCTCACCAGAAAATAAATTTTTATGAAATCATCATAATTGTTGACCAGGAATCAAACCAAACATATATAACGATTCGAAACCAACTAAAATAATTGCTTATATAAAAAGTACTACAGAATAAAACTTAAGTTAAAAAATTTAGGCGAAATGGTCTTGCCCGTCAAGAAAAAAACGTAACCGTTCACGGCTTGAAACTTGAAATTGGAAAGAACAGTACAAAAGCATGAAGGCCAAATTTCCAATTTCTATTTTCTAATTTCAATGTTCCGTGAACGCTTACAAAGAAACTTTATTTATGAAAACTAAATATACGCTAATAAACACTAAAACAGATCTTGAAAAAATTACAAGGGATTTAAAGAAGGAAAAATCCATTGCCGTTGACGTAGAAGCGGACTCAATGTATCATTTTAAAGAAAAGGTCTGTCTGATCCAGCTTGCTGCGAAAAAAAAACATGTTGTAATTGATCCTTTACAGATCCAAGACCTCTCTTCGATTAAAAGCCTTTTCTCAAACAGCGATATTAAAAAAATTTTTCACGGCGCTGACTTCGATGTCCGCAGTCTTTACAGGGATTTCAATATAAAAATAAAAAATCTTTTTGATACCCAGATTGCCTGTATGTTTTTAGGAATCAGGGAAACGAGTCTGGATGCAGTACTTAAAAAAAGATTCAAAATCAGTCTTAATAAGAAATACAGGAAAAGAGACTGGTCCAAAAGACCTCTGCCGGAAGATATGATAGAATATGCTGTAAACGATACGATATATCTTATTAAACTTGCAGAAATTCTAGAAAAAGAACTCAAAGAAATTGACCGGATTTCATGGGTTCACGAAGAATGTAAAATTTTAAGCAAAGTCAGACCCGCCTTACTCAATAGCGAACCATTATTTATGAAATTCAAAGGAGCTGGAAAGCTGAACCCTAAACCTCTTGCTGTCCTTGAAGCACTTCTTCAGTTTCGGTTAAGCGTTGCCGAAAAAAAGGACAAGCCTTTGTTCAAGATAATTGGTAATAATTCTATAATGAAAATTGTTAAAGAAAAGCCTGTTAACAAAAGACAATTAGCAGAAATAAAAGCATTAAGCCAAAAACAGATTGACATGTATGGTGATGCCATAGTCAAGGCTGTAAACAATTCCTTGATGTTACCCGCGACTGCTCTGCCTGTTTATCCGCTCAGGAAAGCTCCAGTTTTACCACCTGAAGTTCCATTAAGGGCAAAGGCTATTAAGCGCTGGAGAGATTCAAGAGCTAAAGAAATAGGATTAGATCCAGCTATAATCTGCAACAAAACAATTATAACCTCAATTGCAATACAAAATCCAGCTCACTTAAAGGATCTTTTAAAGATTAAAGAAATGAAAAAATGGCAGAAAAAAGAATTTGGCAGAGATATAGTGGCTATATTAAAAAAGTTTATGAGCATATGTTCTTAATGTTTGATTAATCTGTTGCAATTATATATACTTAAACTAAATAATCGCTTAACTTGGAATACAATTAATAAAAAATGAAATTTACAAAGTTAACAATTAGCATTTCTCTGGTTTTAGCTTTTTTATTATGGTCTAATGTTAACTGCGATGTCCAGTGCGCTGAGAATGAAAACCAATGTTTTAAATGCCATACCAGCGCCAGAAATCTTATAAAAATTACACGAGAAATAGCTGAAACCAGCCCGTCCAAACCTGCAATTTCTTCTGAAACCTCAGGTGAAGGTTGAGGGGGCTTTGTGGAGCCGTTGGCTCCGCATGAAAAGGTGTTTGTTGACTCTTTTTTTACAGAAGACGAATATCATGGTAAAATTGGATGTCATGAATGTCATGGAGGGGATCCTGATGATCCTGACTGGAAAACAGCACACAAAGGTGTAATAAAAGATCCTTCATTTCCTGATCCTTCAAACACGTGCGGATCATGCCACGATGATATTGCAAGGCATTACAAAAGCAGTCTCCACATTAATCTGGGGCCATTCAAAAAAATTATCGATAAACGGTCAAGTGTTGACAAAATTGTGCATTCAAAAGTCGATGAGGCAAGAAAATCTCATTGTAATTCCTGCCACAGCAGTTGCGGTCAGTGCCACATCAGCCGTCCCGAATCTGTGGGAGGAGGGCTGTTGGACGGGCATGTTTTTCAGAAAAGACCTCCTATGAACCTGGTCTGTACAGCCTGTCACGGAAGCCGTATAAAAAATGAATACTTTGGTGAAAATAAAGGGATGCCTCCTGATATACACAAAGAAAAATATTTTAAATGCAGCAAATGCCACAAGGCAGATGAAATGCATGGAGACGGCAAGAACTATGCAAACCGGTATGAGGTTGAAAATGGTCCGAAGTGCTTGAACTGCCATTTAAACATTTACGATTTAAAGTCAAAAAACGCAGACCAGCACACACTACACAGGGACAGAGTCAGTTGCCATGTCTGTCATTCTGTAAAGTACAAGAATTGTTATGGCTGTCATGTTGGAAAAGACAAACAGGGCATTAAATATTTTAAAACAAAACGCTCAACCATTAATTTTAAAATAGGCCTCAATCCTTTATCAGGTAAAAAAAGGCCTGAGAAGTTTGTTGTCGTACGCCATATTCCTGTAGATCAGGGAACCTTCGATTATTATGTTGATAACGGCCTTTCCAATTTTGACGGACTTCCCACATGGAAACCTGCAACTCCTCATAATATCAGGAGAAAGACCCCACAGAATACAACATGCAATTCATGTCACGGGAATACAGACCTGTTCCTGCTTGAAAAGGATGTGGAAGCGTCTTATAAAAACGCAAACAAAGACGTTATCGTCTCGCCGGAAATGATACCAAAAAAGATAGAAAAATAGAAAAAAACACCAGTGCAGCTACTAAGGCACAAAAACATGTAAAAAGTCGAGTGGTCAATCACTCAACCAATTTCCTACTCGATCACTCAAAACCAATATCAAAGGGAGGATTTTATGAAAAAATATTCGACGCTTATTATTGCTTTATTATTAGGAGTCAGCCTTATTATAGGTGGTTGTACAACTACTCCAAAAGTGATGACCACCAAAGATCTGGTAGCGGAAGCCAACAAACATGTAACCAACGTTCCAGTCTCGGTTGCAAAGAATTTGTTCGATGAAGGAGGGTATATCTTCCTTGATGTAAGGACAGCAAAAGAATTTAAAATGGGTCATATACCAGGAGCTGTTCATATAGAGAGGGGATTGCTTGAATTTAAGATTAACAATCAAGTACCTGATAAAGAAGCCAAAATTGTCATATACTGTAAGGTTGGGGGACGTGGATCACTTGCCGCCCATACTCTGGTACGTTTGGGATATAAAAACGTTATAAATATTGAAGACGGCTGGGTTTCCTGGGAAAGGGCTGGTCTTCCTGTTGAGTAATTCTCTGCCCTAATTTAGGTATAATAGTTTACGGTTTACAGCTCACAGTTTTTTCAATGAACTATGCAACGACTGAAGCATTTTAACCGTTAACTGTAAACTGTTAACCGTGAACTGTTACTATTGGGGCTTGACCTGACTTTTAAGAAGTTCTTTTAATCCCTCCAGGGTCCCCTTCCACACTGCATCATCTCCAGCCATTATTGATACTATTATGTTCTTTTCTACACTGACTTCAAGAGCTATCTCCTCATCTTCGACCTTGAATACAGCTTCACCCCATTTTTCAGATGGAATACCTGTGGTTTCGCAATCGTAATCTGTTCTTATTTCTCCCGTCATTCTTATCTCGCTCATTATCTCCTCCTAAATTATCTTCCCATGTAGATTTACCGGTACCTCGCGGCCCAAACAAAAAAAAAGCTCTGTTTTGTATCCCGGAAAAAGCGAGTTATTGTTTCCATATATACTTCCTTTTTGGAATTTTTGTTTCCATAA